>NZ_JARVSL010000041.1:0-132801 GCF_030209215.1 Pseudomonas sp. efr-133-TYG-23
GTTTACCAAGGAGTTTTCCGTTTCGACTGCGCCGGAAGTGGGGCGAATTATAGACAGATATAATTCGCCGTCAACACTTAATTTCAGGATTATTCCGATTTGAGCGTAATACGTGCAAATGCCTTCTTGCCAGCCTGGCAAACATGGGTCGCGCCCAGCTGATATATAAAGGAGCGTTCCACAACCTCACCATCAACTCGCACGCCACCCGATCCCAAAAGATCACGCGCAACCGCCGAGTTCTTCACCAACCCTGCCTTATTAAGGACAGCCGCGATTGGCATGGCCTCAGTCGCAGTCAGCTCAACCTCCGGCAGGTCGTCAGGCAACTCGCCATCCTTCATACGATTGCCCGCAGCACGATGAGCGCTGGCAGCAGCCTCCTCACCATGAAAGCGCGCAACGATCTCTTCGGCCAGCTTGATTTTCACGTCACGAGGATTGACCCCTGCTTCAACCTCAGCACGCAGTGCATTGATCTCATCCATCGAGCGGAAGCTCAACAGTTCGAAGTAGCGCCACATCAACGCATCAGGAATCGACACAAGCTTTCCGTACATCACACCCGGCGCTTCCTGGATGCCCACGTAATTGCCCAAGGACTTGGACATCTTCTTAACACCATCCAACCCCTCCAATAGAGGCATGGTCAGAATGCACTGAGCCTCCTGTCCATAAGCGCGCTGCAGCTCGCGCCCCATCAGGAGATTGAACTTCTGATCCGTACCACCAAGCTCAACGTCCGCGCGCAACGCTACCGAGTCGTAACCCTGAACCAGCGGATAGAGGAACTCGTGGATCGCGATCGGCTGATTGGTGGAGTAGCGCTTGTCAAAATCATCGCGCTCCAGCATGCGTGCCACGGTGTACTGGGAGGTCAGACGGATAAAGTCTGCCGGCCCCATCTGATCCATCCAAGTGGAGTTGAACGCCACTTCGGTCTTGGCTGGGTCGAGAATCTTGAACACTTGGGTTTTGTAGGTCTCGGCATTGTCGAGAACCTGCTCGCGCGTCAACGGAGGGCGCGTCGCGCTCTTGCCACTGGGGTCACCGATCATCCCGGTGAAATCACCTATAAGGAAGATCACCTGGTGCCCCAGCTCTTGGAACTGACGTAGCTTATTAATAAGCACGGTGTGCCCTAGGTGCAGATCCGGCGCCGTCGGATCAAAGCCGGCCTTGATACGCAGGGGCTGGCCACGCTTGAGCTTTTCAATCAGCTCAGCTTCGACCAACAGTTCTTCCGCACCACGTTTTATCAGCGCTAGCTGCTCTTCAACCGACTTCATAACAGACCCGCAAGGCTCAGATTCAAAAGGGAACCAACCATACAAGATCAGGGACTAATTACAAGTTTTGCCCTGCGAACGGACACCGTTCAGCAAGCCCAGCGTTCGCGAGCTTGCGCCACAGATGATTTGGTTATATTTTATACAGTTATTTCATCTTCATCATGTCATTCATCTTTTCCATTTCATCTTTTCAAAGTCAAAATTACCTATGACCACTGAACCGTCTAAAGCGCCGCCGCTTTACCCGAAGACCCACCTGCTCGCCGCAAGTGGTATCGCCGCTCTTCTCAGCCTGGCACTCCTGGTATTCCCTTCCAGTGACGTGGAAGCCAAACGGACGTCTCTGAGCCTTGACTTGGAGACTCCGGCTGAACAACTGACACAAGATCAAGACGCTTCTGAGGTTCAACAAGCCACAAATGCTCCCGTCGAATCACCCTTCGCTCAGATAGAAAGCTCTCCCGAGGACACCCAGCAAGCCGCTCAGAGCCAGCCCGCGCCGGCTGCAACCCCTGCGAAAAACCCGCAACACCGCGAAGTGATCGTTTCTAAAGGTGACACGCTGTCTACCTTGTTCGAAAAGGTTGGCCTCCCGGCCACATCCGTAACCGAAGTGCTTGCCAGCGATAAGCAAGCCAAGCAATTCACTCAGCTCAAACGTGGCCAGAAACTTGAATTCGAACTGACCCCCGATGGCCAACTGAGCAACCTGCACACCAATCTCAGCGACCTGGAAAGTATTACGCTGACCAAGGGCGCTAAAGGTTTTGCCTTCAATCGCATCACCACCAAGCCAGTGATGCGCTCCGCCTATGTTCACGGCGTGATCAACAGCTCACTCTCGCAATCCGCCGCCCGAGCCGGCTTGTCACACAGCATGACCATGGATATGGCCAACGTGTTTGGCTACGACATCGACTTCGCCCAGGACATCCGCCAGGGTGATGAATTCGACGTGATCTACGAGCAAAAAGTCGCTAACGGCAAAGTGGTCGGCACCGGCAACATTCTTTCCGCGCGCTTCACCAATCGCGGCAAAACCTACACCGCTGTGCGCTACACCAACAAACAAGGCAACACCAGCTACTACACCGCTGATGGCAACAGCATGCGCAAGGCCTTCATCCGTACCCCGGTAGACTTCGCGCGCATCAGCTCGCGCTTCTCCATGGGTCGTAAACATCCGATCCTGAACAAGATCCGCGCCCACAAAGGTGTCGACTATGCTGCCCCGCGCGGCACGCCGATTAAGGCTGCCGGCGATGGCAAGGTCTTGCTGGCCGGCCGTCGAGGCGGTTATGGCAACACCGTGATCATCCAACACGGCAACACTTACCGCACGTTGTACGGCCACATGCAAGGGTTCGCCAAAGGCGTGACGACTGGCGGCACCGTGAAGCAAGGCCAGGTCATCGGCTATATCGGCACCACCGGCCTATCCACCGGCCCGCACTTGCATTATGAGTTCCAGGTCAACGGCGTACACGTCGACCCATTGGGCCAGAAGCTGCCGATGGCCGACCCCATCGCCAAGGCCGAGCGCGCACGCTTCATGCAACAGAGCCAACCGCTGATGGCGCGCATGGATCAGGAGCGCTCTACCTTGCTGGCATCGGCGAAGCGCTAAGCGATGCCGCGCTATATTGGAGTGATGTCCGGAACCAGCCTGGATGGCCTGGACATTGCGCTGATCGAACAAGATTCGGCGATCAAGTTGATCGCCACTCACTACATCCCGATGCCAGATACGCTGCGCGCCGACCTCCTGAGCCTGTGCGCCAGCGGGCCGGATGAAATTGCCCGCTCAGCCATCGCCCAACAACACTGGGTATCGCTCGCAGCCCAAGGCATTCATGCCTTGCTGGAACAGCAGGCGCTCAAACCGACGGACATTCGCGCGATCGGCAGCCACGGCCAGACAATTCGCCACGAGCCTTCCCGAGGCTTTACGGTCCAGATCGGCAACCCCGCACTGCTCACTGAATTGACCGGAATCACCGTCGTCAGCGACTTCCGCAGCCGCGATGTGGCTGCGGGCGGCCAAGGCGCGCCTCTGGTACCGGCCTTTCATGAGGCACTATTTGGCGAGCGCACTGGCAGCCGCGCGGTATTGAATGTGGGCGGGTTCAGCAACCTCAGCCTGATCGAGACCGACAAGCCCGTCGCGGGCTTCGACTGCGGACCAGGCAACGTACTGCTGGATGCGTGGATCCATTGGCAACGGGGCGAGCACTTTGACCGTGATGGTCAGTGGGCCGCCAGCGGTAACGTTGAGCAGCAGTTGCTCAGCACACTGCTCAGCGATCCGTTCTTCTTGACCAAGGGCCCGAAAAGCACCGGCCGTGAAGTGTTCAACCTGGATTGGCTGCAACGGCACCTTGCCCGCCTACCGACGTTCGCTCCCCAAGATGTCCAGGCAACCTTGCTGGAACTGACGTCGCTGACCATCGTCGAGTCCCTGCGAGCAGCACAAAGCCACACTGAAACCCTGCTGGTGTGTGGTGGTGGCGCCCATAACACCACGCTGATGAACCGCCTGGCCGATCTACTGCCCTCCACTCACGTCAGTACGACCGCTCCATACGGCGTTGACCCGGACTGGGTAGAGGCCATGGCATTTGCGTGGCTGGCACACTGCTGCCTGGAAGGTATCCCCGCTAACCGCCCAAGCGTCACCGGCGCGCGCGGGCTGAGAATACTCGGCGCGATCTATCCCGCCTGAACCCCAGACAGCAAAACGCCGCTTGGCCGATCAAAGCCAAGCGGCGTTTTTGTATGCGCTATCGATTAGATCGAGAACGAAGACCCGCAACCACAGGTGGTGGTGGCATTAGGGTTTTTGATCACAAAACGCGAGCCTTCCAGACCTTCCTGATAGTCCACCTCAGCGCCAGCCAGGTACTGGAAGCTCATCGGATCGACGACCAGGCTTACACCCTCGCGCTCAACGATGGTGTCGTCATCGGCCACTTCTTCATCGAAGGTAAAACCGTATTGAAACCCTGAACAACCGCCGCCCGTAACGAATACGCGCAGCTTCAAGCGATCATTACCCTCTTCATCGACCAGGCTCTTCACCTTGTGCGCAGCACCGTGGGTGAATTGCAAAGCCGTGGGGGTGAAGGATTCAACGCTCATGCTGATAATCTCCCGGCGTCGCGCCGCCATATGCGTAATGGCGGGCATTATCCGCTTCTCCTAGAAAAGCGGTCAACTATTGTTACGGTATATCAATCTGCTCGGCAGGGCTTAAAAACACAAAAGGCCCGATCAACGGGCCTTTTGCAAAGTAACAGACGCCCTTACGGCAACATGCCCGCATGGGACAAGCCCAGCTTCTCATCTAGGCCAAACAGGATGTTCATGTTCTGTACTGCCTGGCCTGACGCGCCTTTGACCAAGTTATCAATCACCGACAACACCACGACCAAGTCACCGTCCTGCGGGCGATGCACGGCGATCCGGCACACATTGGCACCACGTACGCTGCGGGTTTCCGGATGGCTGCTGGCTGGCATTACGTCGACGAACGGCTCGTTGGCATAGCGTTTTTCAAACAGTGCCTGCAGGTCTACCGAACGATCGGTCACGGTCGCGTAGAGCGTGGAGTGGATACCACGGATCATGGGGGTCAAGTGCGGCACGAAGGTCAGCCCAACGTCCTTACCGGCAGCGCGACGCAGCCCCTGACGGATTTCCGGCAAGTGACGATGCCCTTTTACCGCGTAGGCCTTCATGCTTTCCGACGTCTCGGAGTACAAAGAACCCACCGCGGCGCCGCGCCCCGCGCCACTGACACCTGATTTGCAATCAGCGATCAGACGCGAAGCATCCGCCAGGCCGGCTTCAAGCAACGGCAGGAACCCCAACTGAGTCGCGGTTGGATAGCAACCCGGCACGGCGATCAGGCGCGCCTGCTTGATCTGCTCACGATTGACTTCCGGCAGACCGTACACCGCTTCTTCCAACAACTGCGGTGCGCCGTGAGGCTGACCGTACCACTTGGCCCATTCGTCGGCGTCCTGCAGGCGGAAGTCCGCCGACAGATCGATGACCTTGGTTCCCGCAGCCAGCAACTCGCCAGCCAGTGCATGGGCGACGCCGTGGGGGGTGGCGAAAAAAACCACATCGCAGGCGCCCAAGGTTTGGGTGTCCGGGACGCTGAACGCCAGGCCGTCGTAATGGCCGCGCAGGTTCGGGTACATATCCGCCACAGCCAGGCCGGCCTCGGATCGGGAGGTGATGACCACCACCTCAGCTTGCGGATGCTGAGCCAACAGACGCAGCAATTCGACACCGGTGTAACCCGTGCCGCCGACGATACCGACCTTGACCATAAACCTGCCCTCAACGAACCCACTGGAAAGCCGTCGATAATAGGGGCCGCATCGATCTGCGACAACCGCCAACGTGACGTATGGACGCATCTGCCACTACTATCCTCGCTACCGTGAACCTGGGAATAACTAAAAATGCTCTATCTATGGGTCAAAGCCTTCCACATCGTCAGCATCGTCTGCTGGTTTGCAGCGCTGTTCTATCTGCCACGCCTGTTCGTCTACCACGCTCAAAGCGAGGACACCGTCAGCAAGGAACGCTTCAGCATCATGGAGCGCAAGCTGTACCGCGGCATCATGAATCCGGCGATGCTTGCCAGCCTTGTCTTCGGTATCTGGCTGATCGCGCTGAACCCCGGCATCTTCAGCACGGGCGGCTGGATTCACGCCAAGCTGACCCTGGTCGTGCTGCTGATCGGTTACCACCATATGTGCGGCGCTCAGGTAAAACGTTTTGCCCGTGGCGAAAACACCCGCAGCCATGTCTTTTATCGCTGGTTCAATGAAGTTCCAGTTCTGATATTGCTGGCTGTCGTAATTTTGGTGGTGGTCAAACCGTTCTAACGTCAATCAATCGGGGTACATCCAATGTCGCTGCCCGCTCTGCTCCAACAACGTCTGCGCCTACCCGTGGTGGCTGCGCCGATGTTTCTGATTTCCAACCCACAGCTGGTCCTGGCGTGTTGCCGCAACGGGATCGTCGGCAGCTTTCCGGCGCTCAACCAGCGTGAAAGCAGCGGTTTCAAAGCCTGGCTGGAAGAAATCGAAGCGGGTCTGGCGCAGTTGGATAGCCCCGCGCCCTATGCCGTCAACCTGATCGTGCATGGCAGCAACCCACGCCTTGAGGCCGACTTGGCGATCTGCGTCGAGCACAAAGTGCCGATCGTCATCACTAGCCTTGGCGCGGTCAAAGAGGTGGTGGACGCGGTGCACAGCTACGGCGGCCTGGTGTTTCATGACGTCACTACCCGGCGGCACGCCGAAAAAGCTGCCGAAGCCGGCGTGGATGGCTTGATCGCCGTGGCCGCCGGCGCCGGTGGTCATGCCGGGACCTGGAGCCCGTTCGCGCTGATCGCCGAGATCCGTCAATTCTTCGATAAAACCGTACTGCTGGCAGGCTGCCTCAACCACGGGCATGAGGTTCTCGCTGCTCAAATCATGGGCGCAGACCTGGCCTATCTGGGCACCCGTTTTATCGGCACCACCGAAAGCCACGCTCCGGATGCGTATAAAGAGATGCTGCTCACATCGCGCGCCGCTGACATCGTGCACACTCCCGCTGTCTCCGGCGTGCCTGCAAGCTTTATGCGCCAGAGCCTGGAAAACGCCGGTTTCGACTTAAATGCGTTGCAAGGCAAAGGTGAAGTCAACTTTGGCTCCAAGCTCAAACCGTTGAACGACGAAGCCAAGGCCTGGAAGACTGTTTGGTCCGCCGGCCAAGGTGTCGGTGAGATTGATGATTTACCCAGCGTCGATGAACTCGTTGCCCGCCTGAATGCCGAATACCGCGAGGCGCAAAAACAGGCGACACAGTTACACTGGCCACGCTGAACAACCCTGCAAGGCCCGCGCATTGGCACGGGCCTGCACTCCCCTAATGTTTGAATGACAAGGATGCCCGCATGAGCGACAACCGTTTCAAGATTGTGTTTGATGGAGCCTTGCTCCCGGGTGTCGAAAGCACCACGGCCAAGCTGAACCTGGCCGAACTGTTCAAAAGTGACGTCGAGGCCATCGAAAAACTCTTCACCGGCCGCACCGTCGCGCTCAAACGCGACCTGTCCCGGCCGGACGCCGAAACCTACCTGACCGCGCTGAAAAACGCCGGGGTCGATGCACGCATCGAAGCCGAGCAGCCGCTGGCCTTCAGTCTCGCCGAAACTCACGAAACGGATTCCGGCTCCACCGATTTCTCCAGCCCCGCCGCATCACCGTACGCGCCGCCACGGGCTGCCGTGGGTGACAACCTGCCGGAA
This sequence comes from Pseudomonas sp. efr-133-TYG-23, assembly GCF_030209215.1. Classification (NCBI taxonomy): domain Bacteria; kingdom Pseudomonadati; phylum Pseudomonadota; class Gammaproteobacteria; order Pseudomonadales; family Pseudomonadaceae; genus Pseudomonas; species Pseudomonas sp. efr-133-TYG-23. The sequence continues at coordinate 7,606 of NZ_JARVSL010000041.1, forward strand.
TATGCCACCCTCAAAGTGTTCACCATCAATGGGCGCATCGGTCGCCTGCGGTACCTGGCATGGACGCTGGTACTGACCGTCGCAATGCTTGTGGCAGCCGGCATCCTGAGCACCGTGGGTTTTGCCGTGGCGACTGCCTCGCCGACTATCGCCATCATCCTCGGCTCGCTGCTGGGTTTCGCGCTATTCGTGGCGCTCGTCGTCGTGAGCGTGCAGATCGGCGTGCAGCGCTTGCACGACCTGGGCTGGTCCGGCTGGTTGTATTTGCTTAACCTCGTTCCGCTGGTCAACAGCGTTTTCCCGCTATTACTGCTGGTATTGCCGGGTAACACAGGCGCCAACCAGTACGGCGCGCCTCCGCCGCGCAACTCCACCGCGGTCAAAGTCCTGGCTTCGCTGTGGCTGGCCTTTATCCCTTTGATGTTGATCATCGTGGTCGGCCTTGGGATGAACGGCTATCTCGATCAACTCGAAAGCAACGTAGACAGCAGCTACGAAAGCAGCTCCATGACATACGACGAGGACGCCGACCAGAGCGGTACCGTCGAGGAAGAAGACACGCAAAGTGCTGACGAAGCGGCCGACCCTGTAGACTCTCCAGATCAGTAAAGAAACGCCCCGTGTCGATGATGCCCCCATCATCGGCACGGGACGTTGCGATGGAGAAACGCATGACCCGTTACGCTCTGATCACCGGTGCCTCCAGTGGCATTGGCCTGGCTTTGGCCGAAGCATTGGCCCGTCGCGGTCGCAGCTTGATTCTGGTGGCCCGCCAGCGTGATCAGTTGGAAAGCATTGCAATCGAATTAACTCAACGCTTTGGCGTAGAGGTGCTGTTTCGCGCCTGTGACCTGGGCGAGCCGCTACGTTTATCCGGGTTTCTGCTGGAGCTTGAAGAAGGCGAGCGGCAGATCGATCTGCTGGTGAACTGCGCCGGCATCGGTACCAGCGGGCCGTTTCTGGCTCAGGACTGGATGACCGAGCAGGATCTGATCGAAGTCAACATCCTCGCCCTGACCCGCATGTGTCACGCCCTGGGGAATGCCATGGCGTTGCAGGGCGGCGGGCAGATTCTCAACGTCGCCTCGATTGCGGCTTTTCAGCCGGGCCCGTGGATGAGCAGTTATTACGCCAGCAAGGCGTATGTGCTGCATTTTTCCGAGGGCCTGCGCGAAGAGCTGAAAAGCTGCGGCATCAAGGTCTCGGTGCTGTGCCCAGGGCCGACGCGCACCGCGTTTTTCGGCACGGCAAACATGGACGCCGCCAAGCTCGAACGCAGTGACCAGTTGATGAGCCCGGAGCAAGTGGCGCTCTACACCGTACGCGCGCTGGAAAAGAACAAAGCCATCATTATTCCCGGGCGACGCAACCGCTGGCTGGCATTCAGCCCTCGATTCAGCCCGCGCTGGCTGGCCCGCAAGATCGCCGGCGCAATCAATAAGGCCTATTGCCCCCGCTGAGCGCCTGAGTACACTCAACCTGCCCTTTCATCATGGAGAAACCGCTGTGGATACTCTGTTCACCAAGATCATCAACAGAGAAATACCCGCGAAGATCATCTACGAAGATGATCAAGTCCTCGCTTTCCACGACATCGCCCCGCAGGCACCGGTGCATTTTCTGGTGATTCCGAAAAAGCCTATCCGTACATTGAACGACCTCACCGAGGCCGATAAAGGTCTGGCCGGCCATATCCTGTTCACAGCCCAGCGCCTAGCCCTGGAGCTGGGTTGCGAAGAAGGTTTCCGCGTGGTCATGAATTGCAATGAGCTGGGCGGACAAACCGTTTATCACATCCATATGCACATCCTGGGTCAGCGCCAGATGAACTGGCCGCCGGGCTGATCGCCCTATAAGCCGGGGTCAAGTCTCAAGGCTGCGACCCCATGCCCTTGATGCAGCGCAAACGCGCCCCTCTCTCTTGCGGTAAACTGGCCGCCGAGATTCTTCCCGGAGGTCAGCATGACTACCCAACGTCACTACTCGCCGATTGACCGTCTGTTGCTGCAAGCCGATACGGCCATGCGCACGCTGCTGCCCTTCAGCGGCCAACCTTACCGTCCATCTCCCGCTCTGCTGCAGCCCGATGTGCAGATGAACGAGGCCGACACCCGTCACGTCGCCGGTTTGATGCGCATCAACCATACCGGCGAAGTGTGTGCCCAGGCGCTGTATCAGGGCCAGGCGCTGACCGCCAAGCTGCCGCAAGTGCGCGCGGCCATGGAACATGCGGCAGAGGAAGAAATCGACCACCTGGCGTGGTGCGAACAGCGCATCCGTCAACTGGGCAGCCACCCTAGCGTGCTGAACCCGCTGTTCTACGGCTTATCGTTTGGCATCGGCGCCGTGGCGGGCCTGGTCAGCGACAAGGTCAGCCTGGGTTTCGTCGCGGCCACGGAACATCAGGTGTGCAAGCATCTGGACGAGCATCTGGAACAACTGCCCAGTGAAGACGACAAGTCCCGCGCCATTCTTGAACAGATGCGCGTCGACGAAGAACACCACGCCGAAAGCGCCCTGGACGCCGGCGGCTTCCGCTTCCCGGCACCGGTACGCTTCGGCATGAGCCTGCTGGCCAAGGTCATGACCAAAAGCACGTACCGCATCTGACCCAAACGGCAGACGCAAAAAAGGGCGCTTTCAAAGCGCCCTTTTCTTTGGTCGACGGGTTATCAACCCAACTCGACGATCTCGTAATCATGGGTAATGGCCACACCGGCCGCGCCCAACATGATCGACGCCGAGCAGTATTTTTCGGCCGACAATTCGATGGCACGTTTGACCTGAGCCTCTTTCAACCCCCGGCCTTTCACCACGAAGTGCATATGGATCTTGGTGAAGACCTTCGGATCTTCGCTGGCGCGCTCTGCGTCTAGGAAGGCTTCGCAGCTTTCTACGGCCTGACGGGATTTTTTCAGGATGCTGACCACATCGAAATTGCTGCAACCACCTACACCCAGCAGGAGCATTTCCATCGGGCGTACACCCAGGTTACGGCCACCGGCTTCCGGCGGGCCATCCATGACCACCACATGGCCACTGCCCGACTCACCGAGGAACATGGCTTCGCCCGCCCATTGGATGCGTGCCTTCATCGCCCAGACTCCACTGCTTAAAAAGGGTCGCCAGCTTAGCACAGGGGCCGATCACGGCAGTGCATCCCATGAAAGTGAATCGATAACAGGGTTTGCTCGGTAAATTCCCTAATCGAGTCAGAATGTGTCTGTTAAGCTGGCGTCAAATCGATGGCTCATTGCCACACTTTATCCAGCTTGTCTCTGTGCCGATACGCTGCATACAACAACGCCAACCCCTTTGCGACGCCTTTTCGGGATACAACCATGGTTGCCCTTACTCCCATACCCAAGATCAAGAACATAGACAAGTTGCTGATGCACTGCCAACGCCGACGTTATCCGGCCAAGCACAACATCATCTGTGCCGGCGAGCGTTCCGAAACGCTGTTCTTTATCGTCAAGGGTTCCGTCACCATCCTGATCGAGGATGAAGATGGCCGGGAAATGATCATTGCCTACCTCAACACAGGGGACTTTTTCGGCGAACTGGGCCTGTTCGAACAGGCCGGCAAGGAACAGGAACGCAGCGCCTGGGTGCGCGCGAAGGTGGAATGCGACGTGGCCGAGATCAGTTACGCCAAATTCCGCGAACTGGCGCAACACGATCCCGATATTCTTTACGCCCTCAGCGGCCAGATTGCCCAACGCCTGCGCGACACCACGCGCAAGGTCGGCGACTTGGCGTTCTTCGACGTCACCGGGCGCGTGGCCCGTTGCCTGCTGGAGTTGTGCAAGCAGCCGGATGCCATGACCCACCCCGATGGCATGCAGATTAAAGTCACGCGCCAGGAAATCGGGCGCATTGTCGGTTGTTCGAGGGAAATGGTCGGTCGCGTACTCAAGGACTTGGAAGAACGCAACCTGGTGCACGTCAAAGGCAAGACGATGGTGGTGTTCGGCACTCGCTAGACCGGCATGAAGCTGGCCAGCATCTGGCGGTACAGCGTGTCCAATCGACTGATGGCATCCGGCGCAGGGAACGCCTCATGCAAGGCGATGTGACGGTCGGCCCGGACTCGCTGCTCCAGCCCACAGGCTTGGTTGAAGCGATTGACCGCCGCGATCAGTTCTTCGCGATCGTTTTCCAGCAACAGCGCCCCATGCACCAGCCCCACCGGGCGGCCGCCGCTCTGGCGCCAGCGCTGGGCAGTGCCGACCATTTTGCGGCCATTGAGGTTGACGTTGTAACGACCGTCACAGAAGGCACCTTCGATTTCCCCGACGGAGGCGTCGCCGCCCAGCTCGATCAACAGATCGCAGATCGGCTGGCACAAACGCTGGTAACCGGTCTCGATGCGATTCTGATCGCCTTCGCTGCGTGGTGGAGCATAGACCAGCGCAATGTTGACCGTAGCGCTGGACTGGGGCACCGGTTCGCCGCCGGTTTCGCGCAAGAGCACCGGCCAACCGGCATCCGCAGACACGCGACTGGCGACATCGAAAGCAGGCAATCTGCTCAAGCGGCGTGGCATCACCAATGCCTGATCGCTGGGCTGCCAGAACAACAACCCAAACGCCTGCTCACCCGCGCAAACGGCGGCCAATAAGGCTTGCTCCGCGGCAAGACCTGCTTCAACACGCATCGACACTGGCTGGATCAACGAGCACCTACCTATCTGAACAAACACAAACTCAAATGTGAGAGGGGGCTTGCCCCCGATAGCGGGATGTCAGTCAAGGATGCTCCCACTGAATCGCCGCCATCGGGGGCAAGCCCCCTCCCCCACTTTGATCGCGTTTCAAATCAATCGAGGGTGGAACCGCTGACCGGTACACCACGCTCCGGGAAGAACAAGCGCTGCAATTCCGCCCCTGGATTCTCAGCGCGCATGAACGCCTCGCCGACCAGGAAAGAGTACACATTGCTGATTTCCATCAGTTCCACGTCCGCGCGGTTGAGGATGCCGCTTTCGGTCACCACCAAACGGTCGCGCGGAATACGCGGCAGCAGGTCGAGGGTGGTTTCCAGGCTGACTTCAAAGGTATGCAGGTTACGGTTGTTGACCCCCACCAGCGGTGTGTCGAGGGTTTTCAACGCACGTTCCAGCTCATCGCCATCGTGCACTTCCACCAGCACATCCAGGCCGACGCTTTTGGCCACGGCAGCCAGTTCGGCCATCTTCACGTCATCCAGCGCGGAAACGATCAACAGCACACAGTCGGCGCCCAAGGCACGGGCTTCGACGATCTGGTACGGGTCGACCATGAAATCCTTGCGGATCACCGGCAACTTGCACGCGGCGCGAGCCTGTTGCAGGAACAGGTCGGCGCCTTGGAAGTAGTCGATATCGGTGAGCACGGACAGGCATGTCGCCCCGCCCTTTTCGTAGCTGACGGCGATCTCGGCAGGCACGAAGTGCTCACGGATCACGCCTTTGCTCGGCGAGGCCTTTTTGATCTCGGCGATCACCGCCGGCTGCTTCTTTTTGGCCTGATCGATCAAAGCCTTGGCGAACCCACGCGGCGCATCCGCAGCTTTCGCTTGGGTCTCCAGTTCAGCCAGGCTGACACGGGCGCGGCGCTCGGCGACTTCTTCTGCCTTGCGGGCCAGGATCTTTTCCAGAACGGTCGGCACGCTCATCCTTCATTCTCCATCTTGAATACGGCAGTGAATGCTCCCAGCTCTTCGAGCTTCTCGCGAGCCAGACCGGTGTGCAGTGCATCGTGGGCCAATTCGACACCTTCCTTAAGACTATAGGCATGGTCTGCTGCGTAAAGTGCCGCGCCAGCATTCAGAACAATCATCTCCGCAGCCTTTTGGCCGTTTTCGGTCTTACGACGCCCCAAAGCATCACGAATCAGTTCCAACGATGCCGCCGGGCTTTCCACCGCCAGGCCGTGCAGGCTTTGGCTCTTCATGCCCAAGTCTTCAGGCTCGACCCAATATTCGGTGACTTGATCATTCTTGAGCTCGGCGACAAAGGTCGGCGCCGCCAGGCTGAACTCGTCCAGGCCATCCTTGGAATGCACCACCAGCACATGCTTGCTGCCCAAGCGCTGCAGCACTTCTGCCAATGGCCGGCACAACGCTTGGCTGAACACCCCAACCACCTGATGCTTTACACCGGCCGGATTCGTAAGCGGGCCGAGCATGTTGAAGAGTGTGCGCAGGCCCAGGTCTTTACGTGGGCCTGCGGCGTGCTTCATCGCACCGTGGTGGGACTGGGCAAACATAAAGCCGATGCCGACGCTGTCGATGCAGCGCGCCACTTGTACCGGGGTCAGGTTCAGGTAGATCCCGGCCGCTTCGAGCAAGTCGGCGCTGCCGCTCTTGCCGGACACCGCACGGTTGCCGTGCTTGGCCACAGTGCAACCCGCCGCCGCCACGACAAAAGACGAAGCCGTCGATACGTTGAAAATATTCGCGCCGTCACCACCGGTGCCGACCACATCCACCACGCCGTCGAGGGTCTTGAGTTCGACCTTGTCCGCCAGCTCGCGCATCACCGACACGGCACCGACGATCTCGTCGATGCTCTCGCTCTTCATGCGCATGGCCATCATAAAGGCGCCGATCTGCGCGTCGGTGCATTGACCGGTCATGATCTCACGCATCACATCGCTCATTTCAGCGGTGCTCAGGTCCAGATGGCCGACGATACGGCTCAGGGCAGTCTTGATATCCATGGAAAGTCCTTAGCGCGTGCCGCCGCTCTGCTTGAGAAAGTTAGCGAACAGCTCGTAGCCCTGCTCGGTGAGGATCGACTCGGGATGGAATTGCACCCCTTCGACATTCAGTGTTTTGTGGCGCAGCCCCATGATCTCGTCGACGGAGCCGTCTTCCAGCTGAGTCCAGGCGGTCAGTTCCAGGCACTCCGGCAAAGTCTCGCGCTTGACTACCAGCGAATGGTAGCGAGTGACCGTCACCGGCAGGTTCAGGCCCTGGAAAACACCCACATTGTTATGAAACACCGGGCTGGTCTTGCCGTGCATCACCTGGCGCGCGCGCACCACATCACCGCCAAAGGCCTGGCCGATAGACTGGTGCCCCAGGCACACGCCCAGGATCGGCAGCTTGCCGGCGAAATACTTAATGGCTTCGAGGGAAATACCCGCCTCGGTCGGCGTGCAAGGGCCTGGCGAAACCACGATGCGTTCGGGGTTCAGCGCGGCAATTTCAGCCACGGTCAGTTCGTCGTTGCGCACCACCTTGACCTCGGCACCCAGCTCGCCCAGGTACTGCACCACGTTGTAGGTAAAGGAGTCGTAGTTATCAATCATCAGCAACATGGGGGAACCTCAGGAATTGGGGGTCTGTTCGGCCAGCGCCACAGCGCGGAACATTGCGCGGCGCTTGTTCAAGGTTTCTTCCCATTCGAGGGCCGGCACCGAGTCGGCGACGATTCCGCCACCGGCCTGTACATGCAGCTCCCCGTCCTTGATCACCGCGGTGCGGATCGCAATCGCGGTGTCCATGTTGCCATTCCAGGCGAAATAGCCAACCGCACCGCCGTACACGCCGCGTTTGACCGGTTCCAGCTCATCGATGATTTCCATCGCACGGATCTTCGGCGCCCCCGATAACGTACCTGCCGGCAGAATCGCCCGCAGTGCGTCCATCGCGGTCAGCCCGGCTTTCAACTCGCCGGTAACGTTGGACACGATGTGCATCACGTTGGAATAGCGCTCGATCACCATCTTCTCGGTGAGTTTGACCGAACCGATTTCCGAGACGCGCCCGGTGTCGTTGCGGCCCAGGTCGATCAGCATCAGGTGCTCGGCGATTTCCTTGTCGTCGCTCAGCAGGTCTTCTTCCAGGGCCAGATCCGCTTCTTCGGTCGCGCCGCGCGGACGCGTGCCGGCAATCGGGCGCACGGTGATCAGGTTGTCTTCGACGCGCACCAGCACCTCCGGCGAACTGCCCACCACGTGGAAGTCACCGAAGTTGAAGAAGTACATGTACGGCGTCGGGTTGAAGCAGCGCAGCGCGCGATACAGATCGATCGGCGCCGCCTTGAAGTCGATGGACATGCGCTGCGACGGCACTACCTGCATGCAGTCACCAGCGAGGATGTATTCCTTGATGGTGTCGACCGCACGCTCGTAGTCATCCTGGGTGAAACTGGAGCGGAACACCGGGTCGGCCGCCGGCGGCCGGCTGAGGTCCAGGCCGCGACGCGGAGTGATTGGCTGGCGCAGCTTTTCCAGCAGCGCTTCGAGGCTGGCCAGGCCTTGCTCGAACGCGTCCGCCTGGGCCGGGTCGGCGAGGACAATGGCGTGCATCTTGCCGGCGAGGTTATCGAACACCACCACCGCGTCGGAGACCATCAGCAGAATGTCCGGCACGCCCAAAGGATCGGGGTTCGGGCACTTGCCCAGGCGTTGCTCCACATAGCGCACGCAGTCGTAGCCGAAATACCCCACCAGGCCACCGTTGAAACGCGGCAGGCCGGCGATGGTCGGCACGTTATAGCGCGCCTTGAACGCTTCGACGAAGGCCAACGGGTCTTCTACGTCGTGACTTTCGACTTCGACGCCATCGTGGGTAATGCTGATGTGATGGTCGTAAACCCGCAGCACGGTGCGGCACGGCAGGCCGATGATCGAGTAACGGCCCCATTTCTCGCCGCCCTGCACCGACTCCAACAGGTAGGAGTTGGGGGCGTCGGCCAGTTTCAGGTAGATCGACAGCGGCGTATCGAAGTCGGCCAGGGTTTCGCAGGCCAGGGGGATGCGGTTATAGCCGGCAGCGGCCAAACGCAGGAATTCTTCACGGATCATGAGGTGCCTCGTGGTGTGAGGGTCTAACAGTCAGGTAGGCAAACGTGCCGCACAGGTGCGGCCAGGATCAGTCAGGCGCGCCAACGCCAGCGGGCCAGGGCCTTGATGACTTTCATCCAGAGTTTGCGAGTGACCACCACGATGGAATTTCCAGAAGGGGACGGATCGGTGTCGGGCAACGTTATCTCAGCGCCCGCTCCCAAGCAACCGGGGATTAGCAGTCGCAGGTCATCGATCACCAATGTCGGCGATTCTTCGGCAATCGGCCGACCATGGTTATAGCCGTAACTGAGCGCCACACACTGCACGCCGGCCGCCTTGGCCGCCAGCACGTCATTGCGCGAATCGCCGACGAACAATGACTGGGAGGCCGGGATATTGGCCATTTTCATCACGAAAAACAGCGCCGCTGGGTCGGGTTTTTTCTGTGGCAAGGTATCGCCGCCGATGATCCAGCGGAAATAACGACCGATTTTCATCTGGTCCAGCAATGGCGCAACAAAGCGCTCCGGCTTGTTGGTGATCAGGGCCATTTCCACGCCCTGTTTGCTCAACCATTTGAGGGTGTCTCGCACGCCGGGGTAGACCACCGTAAGTTCGTGGCTGCCTTCATAGGCTTCATTGAACAATTCCAGTGCCCGCTCGGCCTCGACCTCATCGACACCCTGGGCATCGATGTGATTGGCCAGGGCCCGACGCACCAGCATCTGCGCGCCGTTACCAACCCATTCGCGCACCGCTTCGATGCCCACCGGCTTGCGCCCCAGTTTGAGCAGCATGTGGTCCACCGCCGCTGCCAGGTCGGGCACCGAATCGATCAAAGTACCGTCCAGATCGAACATCACCAGCCGTGGCAATTTGCCGGGGAACAACTGCTCAAAGCCGCTCATGGACGCGCCAGCGCCAGTTCAGCGCGCATCTTAGCGATAACTTCCTGATAGTCCGGGGCATTGAAGATCGCCGAGCCGGCCACAAAGGTGTCAGCGCCGGCAGCGGCGATTTCGCGAATGTTGTTGACGTTCACCCCACCGTCGATTTCCAGGCGGATATCACGGCCGGAGGCGTCGATCAGTGCACGGGCTTCGCGCAGCTTGTCGAGGGTGCCGGGGATGAACTTCTGCCCGCCGAAGCCAGGGTTGACGCTCATCAGCAACACCATATCGACCTTGTCCATCACGTACTTGAGCACGTCCAGCGGCGTCGCCGGGTTGAACACCAGGCCGGCCTTGCAGCCGCCTTCGCGGATCAGTTGCAAGGTGCGGTCGACGTGCAGCGAGGCTTCCGGGTGGAAGGTGATGTAAGTGGCGCCGGCTTCAACGAAGTCGCCGATGATGCGATCCACCGGGCTGACCATCAGGTGCGCGTCGATAGGCGCGGTGATGCCGTACTTGCGCAGCGCCGCGCAGACCATCGGGCCGATGGTCAGGTTGGGCACATAGTGGTTGTCCATAACATCAAAGTGGACGAAGTCGGCGCCGGCGGCCAGTACCTTGTCCACTTCTTCGCCCAGGCGGGCGAAGTCGGCGGAGAGAATCGATGGAGCAATGACGAAGGGCTGCATGACGCACCTTTTCTGAGCTAAATCACGATGGCGCGCATTGTATACCTCATGCTTTGTCCCGCGCACCGTGACCTGGCTCAATGGCTAGTAGGCGGCTCGGTAGATTTTCTCGATGTCAGCCGCGCTGAGCTTGCGCGGGTTGTTGCGCATCAAGCGCTCAATACCTGCCGCCTCCGCAGCCATGGCGGGGATGGCATCTTCGGTTACCCCGAAACTGCGCAGCCCGGAGGGGATCTCCACATCGGCGCACAGGCGCATCATCGCCTCGACGGCCTGATCGGCGGCAGCGTTGACACTCAAGCCGGCCACATTCACGCCCATGGCCTCGGCGATGTCGCGCATGCGTTCGACGCATGCCAACTTATTCCACTGCATCACGTAGGGCAGCAGCAACGAGTTACTCACGCCGTGACCGACGTTGTAGCGCCCGCCCAGCGGGTACGCCAAGGCATGCACCGCGCCCACGCCGGCGTTACCGAAGGCCATGCCGGCCATCAGGCTGGCGGTGGCCATGTCGTCACGAGCCTTCAGGTCAACCGGGTTGGCGTAGGCCTTGGGCAGCGCGTTGACGATCAGCTTGATCGCGCCAATGGCAAGCGCATCGGTGATCGGCGAGGCATTGAGCGACAAGTAGGATTCGATCGCGTGTACCAGTGCATCCACGCCGCTGGCGGCGGTGACGCTGCGCGGGCAGGTCAGGGTCATTTGCGGGCTGATCAGCGCGACATCCGGCAACAGGTAATCGCTGACGATGCCTTTTTTCAACTGGGCGGCCTTGTCCGAGAGGATCGCCACATTGGTCACCTCCGAGCCGGTGCCGGCGGTGGTGGGAATCGCGATCAGCGGCGGGCCCTTGCGCGGCACCTGGTCGACGCCGAACAAATCCGCCAACGCACCGTGATATCCGGCGTAGGCAGCCACGCTTTTGGCAATGTCGATGGCGCTGCCACCGCCCACGCCAATCAAACCGTCGTGCCCGCCGTCGCGGTACGCCTGCATGCAGTCTTCGACAATGGCGATTTCCGGGTCGGGTTTTACGCGGTCGAAAATCTCATAGCTGCGCCCGCCCAAATGCTCCAGAGCCAGCGCCACCGTGCCGGACTGGACCAGTGCGGCATCGGTGACAATCAGTGGGTTATCCACATCCAGGCGCGTCAGCTCGGCGGCCAGTTGCTCGATGGCACCGGCGCCGGTCAGCAGTTTGTGGGCGATCTTGAATGAGGAAGAACTCATGTGCGCGGCCTCTTTTTGATGGATGGGCTGGCACAAGAGTAGCTGACTGAAACAGGTTGTCTTTCATTCAGCGGCTGAATGGTCATAGAACCTATGTGGGATGAAGCTTGCCCCTTCCCCCATAGGTTCTGCGCTGGACTTTACACCTGAGCAGTACGCAGTTTTTCGCTGCGCCCGCGCAGCCATTCCAGGGTCAGCAACAGCAGCACCGAGAACGCAATCAGCAACGTCGCCGCCGCGGCAATGGTGGGGCTGAGGTTTTCGCGGATGCCGCTAAACATCTGACGTGGCAAGGTCGCTTGCTCGGGGCCGGCGAGGAACAGCGTCACCACCACCTCATCGAACGAGGTGGCGAACGCGAACAGCGCTCCCGAAATTACCCCCGGCGCAATCAGCGGCAACGTCACCCGACGGAATGCGGTCAACGGCGACGCCCCCAGGCTGGCCGCCGCCCGCACCAGGTTATGGTTGAAGCCCTGCAAAGTGGCCGACACGGTGATGATCACGAACGGCACACCCAACACCGCATGCACCACGATCAGCGAGAAGAAGCTGTTGCCCAGGCCCAGCGGCGCGAAGAACAGGTAGCTGGCCACGCCGATGATCACCACCGGCACGACCATCGGCGAAATCACCAAAGCCATCACCAGCGCCTTACCGGGGAAGTCGCCGCGGGTCAGGCCGATGGCCGCCAAGGTGCCGAAGACCATGGCCAGCACCGTGGCCGCCGGGGCGACGATGATGCTGTTTTTCAGGGCGCGCATCCACTCCGCCGAGGCGAAGAAATCTTGGTACCAGTGCAGAGAGAAGCCTTGCAGCGGGTACACCAGAAAGCTGCCGCTGTTGAACGACAGGGGGATGATCACCAGCACTGGCAGTATCAGAAACAGCAGGATAAGGCCGCAGAGAATCCGCAAGCTGTAAAACCACACCCGCTCCACCGGTGACATATAAGGGCTCAGCATCGCAAGGTCTCCTTAGCTCAGGCGCAGGCGGCTGGCGCCGACCAGCCGGTTGTAGATCAGGTACAGCAATACGGTCGCCAACAGCAGCAAGCCGCCCAGTGCCGTGGCCATCCCCCAGTTGATGCTGGTGTTGGTGTAGAAGGCCACGAAGTAGCTGACCATCTGGTCGTTCGGGCTGCCCAGCAGCGCCGGGGTGATGTAGTAACCAATCGCCAGAATGAACACCAGCAGGCAACCAGCGCCAACGCCGGCGTAGGTCTGCGGGAAGTACACGCGCCAGAAACTGGTGAATGGGTGGCAGCCGAGGGAAATCGCCGCGCGCATGTAGGTTGGCGAGATACCCTTCATCACGCTGTAGATCGGCAGGATCATGAACGGCAGCAGAATGTGCACCATGGAGATGTAGACCCCAGTGCGGTTGAACACCAACTCCAGGGGCTTATCGATCAGGCCCATGCTCAGCAGCGCGCTATTGATCAGCCCGCCGGATTGCAGCAGCACGATCCACGCCGCCACCCGCACCAGGATCGAGGTCCAGAACGGCAGCAACACCAGGATCATCAGCAAGTTGCTTTTGCGCGCCGGCAGATTGGCCAGCAGGTACGCCAACGGGTACGCCAGCAGCAAGCAAATGGCAGTGATCACCAGGCCCATCCAGAACGTACGGGCGAAGATATCCAGGTAAATCGCCTGATCCGGAGTGGCCGGCGCCACTTCGCCGAGGTCGTCGATGCGGTGATCCACCGCCGCCAGCAGGTAGAACGGCGTAAAGCTGTTGGTGTTGCGCCGGATCGCCTGCCAGTACGCTGGGTCTCCCCAACGCTCGTCGAGGTTTTCCAACGCTTCTTTATAAGAGCCGGGCACTTCGGTAAACGGCAGCGCCCGTGCGGTTTTGGTCAGCAGGCTGCGATAGCCGGCCAGTTCCATGTTCAAGCGTTTGGACAGATCGCCCAGGGTCTGATTTTTGCGCGCTTCGCCCAAATCTTCGCTGAGCGCCTGGTACACCGGCTCGCCCGGCAGACCTCGCCCATCCCAGGTTTTCACCGCCACCACGGTCCGCGGCAAACCGCCTACCACTTCTGGGTTACCGACGCTTTTGTAGAGCAATGCGACGATTGGCACCAGAAACACCAACAGCAGGAACAGCACCAGCGGCGCAATCAACGCTTGGGCTTTCCAGCGATTGAGCCGCTCGGCACGCGCCAGGCGCTGCTTGAGGGTGGGGCTGTTGACCTCGTTCGAGGGAACGGCGATGGCCATGGCTGACTCCGAATCTTGAAAATGAATGCAATCTTTCACACACAAGAAATCCCTTGTGGGAGGGGGCTTGCCCCCTCCCACAGGGTTATGCGGTGTTACTTCGCAGCCCAGGAGTTGAAGCGCTGTTCGAGCTGCTCACCGTTATCAGCCCAGAAGCTCACGTCGATCTGCACCTGATTGGCGATGTTTTCCGGGGTGGTCGGCATGTCTTTGAGGATGTCCTTGGCCAGCAGCGGTACGGCTTGGGTGTTGGCCGGGCCGTAGGCAATGTTTTCCGAGTAGGTCTTCTGCTGCTGCGGCGCAACCGAGAAGGCGATGAACTTCTTCGCCGCTTCGGCGCGGTCCTTGGCCAGGCCTTTTGGAATGGCCCAGGCGTCGAAGTCGTAGATACCGCCGTTCCACACCACTTTCAGGTTGCTTTCTTTCTGCACGGCGGCGATACGACCGTTGTAGGCCGAGCTCATCACTACGTCACCAGAGGCCAGGTACTGCGGCGGTTGCGCGCCGGCTTCCCACCATTGGATCGACGGTTTGAGTTCATCGAGCTTTTTGAACGCACGGTCCTGGCCATCTTTGCCGGCCAGCACTTTGTAGACGTCTTTGGGTGCGACGCCGTCGGCCATCAATGCAAACTCCAAGGTGTACTTGGCGCCCTTGCGCAGGCCGCGCTTGCCCGGGAATTTCTTGGTGTCCCAGAAATCCGCCCAGCTGGTTGGCGCGGAGGCCAGTTTGTCGGCGTTGTAGGCCAGCACGGTCGACCAAACAAAGAAGCCCACGCCGCACGGCTGGATGGCGCCCTTCACGTAGTTCGCGCTGTCGCCGAACAGTTTCGGGTCCAGTGGCTCGAACATGTCTTCGTCGCAACCGCGGGACAGTTCCGGCGACTCCACTTCCACCAGGTCCCAGGACACGCTCTTGGTGTCGACCATGGCTTTGACCTTGGCCATCTCACCGTTGTACTCACCGGCGACGATCTTGCCGTTGCCCGCGCTTTCCCACGGTGCATAGAAGGCCTTGACCTGTGCCGCCTTGTTCGCGCCGCCGAACGACACGACGGTCAAATCCGGGCCGGCCATGGCCTGTGTTGCGCCCATCAAGCCAATTGCCAGGGCCGAATACTTCAGGGATCTCAACATTGTTGTTCTCTCCACGTGCAGGGTTGGTGAAGCCATGGGGGGCGATCAATTCGCCTCTAGAAGTGGGTCGAGTGCGCGAACGTGCTCGACTTGCCAGCCAATCGGTACCACGTCGCCGACTGCCAGGGCTGGGTCCAGCTCGGCGATCGGTTGTTTCACAAAAAAATCGGCCTTACCGCAGACTTCCAGGCGCACCCGCACGTGGTCGCCCAGGTAGATAAATTCCGCCACACGCCCCGAGAAGCGGTTGACGCAGCTTTCGCTGGAACCATTGAGGCTGACGCGCTCCGGGCGCACCGACAACGTCACCGGGCCGCCGACCTGGCCGACGTTCACCGCCAGCGCCTCGACCTTCTCGCCCCGCGCCAGCTCCACCACGCAGCGTTCGCCGCTGCGGCTGTGCAGGCGACCGTTGAGACGGTTGTTTTCGCCGATGAAGTTGGCGACGAAGGTGTTCTTCGGCTCTTCATACAGGGTGCGCGGCGCGGCGATCTGCTGGATCTCGCCCTGGTGGAACACCGCAACGCGGTCGGACATGGTCAAGGCTTCGCCCTGGTCGTGGGTCACATACACCACGGTCACGCCGAGGCGCTGGTGTAGGTGCTTGATCTCCATCTGCATGTGTTCGCGCAGTTGTTTGTCGAGGGCGCCGAGGGGTTCGTCCATCAGCACCAGTTGAGGTTCGAACACCAGTGCTCGGGCCAAAGCCACGCGCTGTTGCTGACCGCCGGAGAGCTGCGCCGGGTAGCGCTGGGCGAAGGCGTCGAGCTGGACCATGCTGAGCACGCGTTTGACGCGCTCGCTGATGTCGGTCTTGCTCAAACCGCGCACCGACAGCGGGAACGCCAGGTTCTCGGCGACGGTCATGTGCGGGAACAACGCGTAGTTCTGGAACACCATGCCGATATCGCGCTTATGCGGCGGCACGTTGTTGATAGAGCGCCCGGCCAGCTGGATCTCACCGGCGGTCGGGGTTTCGAAGCCGGCGAGCATCATCAGGCTGGTGGTCTTGCCCGACCCTGAAGGCCCGAGCAAGGTGAGGAACTCGCCCTTGCGGATCTCCAGGTTGAGGTCTTTGACGATCAGGTTCTCGCCGTCGTAGCTCTTCTGCACGCCACGAAAGCTGACCAGCACATCATTTGAATCCACCTCGCTCATACCCGCACCTTTTATTTTGGACTGCTGTGGCACAAGCGTAGTCCAGGGGCGAGGCCCCGGAAATCGGGGGCCAGGAGAGAATCTCATCAGCCGGTTGGAAGGTTGGGGGTAGGGATCGCCCTACACCGATGGCGGGCACTGGACAGTGCGGCGGCAAGAGCCCCGCTGCAAGCGGCAGGAATGGGTGCTGCGCGGTTTTGCGGGGTGTCGCAAATAGATATGCCGCTACAGAAGCTTGTGTTCCATGGCGTACCGCACCAGCTCGGCCAGGGAGGTGATATTAAGCTTCTGCATCAGGCGCGCCTTGTGGGTACTGATGGTCTTGCTGCTGAGGGCCAGTTGCTGGGCGATGTCATTGACATTGGCGCCCTGCGCCAGGCGTTCGAACACCGAGAACTCGCGCTCCGAAAGCAATGAATGCAGTGGGCGGGCATCGGTGAGGCCGACTTCGAAGACCATCCGGTCGGCCAGGTCCGGGTCGATATAGCGCCCACCGGCCGCGACCTTGCGAATCGCGGTGAGCAGCAACGCCGGATCACTGTCCTTGGTGGCGTAGCCGGCGGCGCCGACCTTCAAGGCCCGCGCGGCCATCTGCGCTTCGTCATGCATCGACAGCACCAGGATCGCCGGCGGGTTGTTCAATGCCCGAATCCGCGCAATCGCTTCCAGGCCATTGACGCCCGGCATGGAGATGTCCAGCAACACCACCTCGCAGGCCACATGGCGCAGCGTCTCCAATAACTGCTCGCCATTGCTCGCCTCTCCCACCACCTGCAGGTCTTTGGCCAGGCCGATCAATTGCTTGATGCCTTCACGGACGATGGTGTGGTCTTCGGCTACCAGTACACGGATCACAAGGCTTTCCTCTTATTGTCAGGCATCCAACGGCACCGTCACGCTCAGGGTGGTGCCCTCCCCCAACTCGCTGTGCAGGCTCAGTTGCCCGCCCATGATCAACACCCGCTCGCGCATGCCCACCAGGCCGAACGAGGTCGCACGGCCTTGTGCCTGAACGAAGCCGACGCCGTCGTCGCTGATGGTCAGGCGCAGGTCGGTGCCTTCAATCGCCAGGCTAAGTTCCACAGTATGCGCCTGGGCATGGCGCATCACATTGGTCAGCGCCTCTTGCAAGATACGAAACAGGCCGACGGCCTTTGCGTCGCTCAGGGCCGGCAGGTTATCCGGCACCTGCACCAGGCAAGGAATGTGCGTGCGCGCTTCAAAGCGCCGGGCCTGCCACTCGATGGCCGAGGCAATGCCCGCGTCGAGAATCGGCGGGCGCAGCGCGGTGGCCACGTCGCGCACCAATTGGAAAAGCTGGGCGATCAGGCGCTTCATGCTGTTCAGGCGCTCATGCAGGCCGGGGTCCAACTGCGCGTAGGCCAGCTCGCACATGGAGGTTTCCAGCTTGAGCACGGTGAGCATCTGGCCGAGTTCATCGTGCACTTCACGGGCAATGCGGGCCTTTTCTTCTTCGCGCACGGTTTCCAGGTGGGCCGACAGCTCGCGCAATTGCGCCTCGCTTTGCAGCAAGGCGGCCAGGGTGCGGCGCAGTTCGGTGACGTCGTTGAGGTACACCACCAGGTACTCGGCATCGGCAAAACGCACAAAACTCAAGGAAACGTTGGCCGGCAGGATGCTGCCATCGGCGCGCAAACAATCGGTGGCGAAATTCTGCGGTCCTTCTTCGGTGGCCCGTGCGCGTTTCCACAGATTGAGCCAGCGGTCCATGTCCAGCGTGGGGTCGAGGTCGACCAGCGGCCGCTCGATCAAAGTGCCGGGGCCATAACCGAGCATGTTTTCGGCCGCACGGTTGGCGTAGCGCACATGACTGTCCCAGTTCACCCAGAGAATGCCGACGGTGCTTTGATCGATGGAAAACTGCGTCAACCGCAGCGCCTGGGCACCGGCCGCACGGGCGGCGCTTTCTTCGCGGGCGGCCAGCAGGTCGTGTTCCAGTTGGCGTTGGTGGCGACGCTGCCAGAACACTACCGCCAGGCTGGCGAGCAGCAGCAGGCACAGCAACAGGCTCAGGTTCTGCCATAGGCCCGGGGACTGCGTTAGCCGGGGATATTGGGGTTGCAGCCAGCGGTTGTGCAGTTGGTCCAGGTCACGGGCGGGAATGGCACGCAGCGCGCTTTCCATGATGCCCGCCAGTTCCGGCCATTCGCGGCGGGTGGCTACACGCAAGAGTTGCGGTAGGCCGATATCCCCCACCACCGCCAGCCCGGCGAATTCCGCTTCGGCGGACAGACGACTCAGTTGCGCTTCATCCACCACCGCATAGCGGGCCTGTTGGCTGACCAGCAATTGCAGGGCCTGGCGCTCCATGGGCACGCCTTGCAGATTGAGATTGGGGTATGTGCTGCGTAGGTAATCGGCCACGGCACTGGGCATGCGCACCGCAACGCGGGATTGATCATCGAGTTTTTCAAGCTCCACGGCAGCGCCGCCCTCACGAATGCCCACCACACGCTGGGGCACGCGCATATAGGGGTCGGTGAACAACCACAGACGCAGGCCGGCCGGGGTCTGCTGCAGGCCGGGAGCCATGTCTACCTCGCCCTCGCGTACGGCCTCTTCCAACTGCTCCTGGGTGGGAAAGTTGCGCCACGTCAGTTCGATATTCAGCGCTTTGGCCAGCCACTGCATCAATTCGACATTGGCCCCCGACAAACGCTGTAGGCGCCGATCGTACTGCGCGTAAGGCGCTTGCAGCACTACGCCGACCCGCAGCTCCGGATGCTCAGTCAGCCATTGGCGCTGCTGCGCAGTGAGTTGCGCCTGCGGTACGCCAGGCGCGGGGGCGGCGTTTGCCATCAAGGCAACGCACAAACAGCCGATAAGCAGCAGACAGCGAAAACCCATGATCCACGTCTCACATCACTGACAAATACTGACCAACCTATTAGGCTGCTGGAATCACTTCTGGCCGGGAATTAACGATGCCCTTTCACCACCGTTCGGCACTGCCAGCATTGTGCCTGTCGCTGCTCTTTACCAGTGCCTTTTCTGTACAGGCCGCTGACGCTCCCGCGCCAGAAGCCGAAAAACCCGTAGAGCGCCAGCCGCTGCCGGAGCGCAGCCAGGCTGAAGCCAGCGCCCTGGAACGCACAATCCCACAACAAGAGCAGCAGCAATTGCAGGCCGGCAGCGATTCCTTCCTAGCCCTGTGGAAACCCGCCAACAGCGCCGAACCGGAGGGCGTGGTGATTATCGTACCGGGCGCTGGGGAAAATGCTGACTGGCCGCAAGCAATCGGCCCTTTACGCCGCAAATTGCCGGATGCCGACTGGGGCAGCCTGAGCCTGTCGTTGCCGGATGTGAGCCTAGACACCCTGCCGCCGCGCGTTATGGAAGCGCCCAAAGCCACGGTCGACACCAGCAGCAAAGAAGCCAGCACCGCGGATAAACCCATCGAGCAAGCCGCCAGCGCCGAAGCCGAGGGCACCGACCCGTCGGTGGTTCCGGGCGCCGACGAGCAGGATAAGACCGATGCCTCGCGCATTTTTGATCGCATCGACGCCGCCGTGGCCTTCGCCCAAACCCAGAGTGCGCGCAGTGTAGTGCTGCTCGGCCATGGCACCGGAGCTTGGTGGGCGGCGCGCTACTTGACCGAGAAGCAACCGTCCCAGGTGCAGAAGTTCGTCATGGTCGACGCCAAGACACCCAATGGCCGTCAGCCGGACGTGCAGCAACTGGCCCCCGGCCTGAAAATGCCGACTGCCGACGTTTTCTATCAAGACAACACACAGTCCAGCAAAAACGCCATGGCTCGCCTGCAGGCGGCCAAGCGGTTGAAGAATGACGGCTATAAACAGGTGTCGCTCAAGACCCTACCCGGAAACAGCGCCGCCGAGCAGGAACAGCTGTATCGCAGGATTAGAGGCTGGTTGAGCCCCCAAACGACACAAGACTGAAGTGGGAGGGGGCAAGCCCCCTCCCATATTTTGATAGGAGTTCTATCTTCAACGGTGGCGACTAACGAAAATCCCGGCGTTCGCGAATCAACGCATAGGCGTTGTGCAACTCGCGGGTGCGCTCGGTGGCCTCGCGTACCTGCGCTGGGCTGGCGCCGGTGCCGGCGATTTTGTCCGGATGGTGACGGCTGAGCAGGCGACGGTAGGCGCGCTTAATCGTTGACGGGTCCGCGGTGGCCGTCACCCCCAGCAACCGCAGGGCGTCCTGATACGTTGCGCTGCGATTGACCAACGGCTTGCGCTCGGGCGCGTAGTCAGCGGCCAGCGCCTTGAGTTGTTGCGGCGTCCAGCCGAGCCAGCGCCCCCACTGCTCGATCAAGTCGCGCTCGGCGTCATCCGCACGGCCGTCCGCCCAGACCATCCGCCAGCAGGCGCGCAGCACGCCTTCGGCCGCATGGGGCTGAGCCTTGAGCACACGCAAGTATCTGCGCACCCGGTCGGACCCGGATTTGCCCCGATTGAATGCCGCAATCGCACGCCGCTGAGCTGATTCGGTCATGTCCAGGGCGCGCATTTCCTGCCGCGCCTGCTGAATATGCCCATCCACCACGCGGCCATTGCTCTTGGCCAGCCGCCCCAGCAACACAAACAGCAATTCGTCATTGCGTAACGCCGGGCGACCGCCCAGGCGCTCGCGCAACTGCGCCCAACTGTGCAGTTGCAGGCGACGATCCAGCGCCTGCCCCAGCAGTGCCCCCAACAAAGCCCCCGGAATACTGGCAATGGCAAAGCCAGCCCCGGCGCCAATCAGCGTCCCTGGCCACAACATGTTACTGCCCCGCTATGAGCAGGGATTCGACTTGCGCCAGGCGCTCCAGCGTACCGACATCAATCCAGCGTCCTGCCATGTGCTCCCCCGTTACCTGACCTTTCGCCATGGCCGCGCGTAGCAGCGGCGCCAACTTGAAGGCACCCGCGCTGCAACCTTCAAACAACTTGGGGTCGAGCACGGAAATGCCACTGAAGGTCAGGTTATCGGCACCAGGCGCCGCATCATGAAGAAGACCGTGATCCAGGTAAAAATCACCGCCCGAAGGGTGATGCGCCGGGTTATCCACCATCACCAAATGCGCCAGCCCCTTGAGTGGTTGCTTGAGCTGGGTGAAATCGTAGTCAGTCCAGATATCGCCATTGACCACCAGAAAAGGTTGATCCCCCAGCAATGGCAGTGCCTGGAAAATTCCGCCGCCGGTCTCCAGCGGCTCGCCCTCCGGGGAGTAACGGATGCGCAGCCCGAATTGCGCGCCGTCGCCCAGATAACTTTCGATCTGCTGACCGAGCCAGGCGTGGTTGATCACGATGTCGGTGAAGCCGGCCTTGGCCAGCGCCTCCAGGTGATACTCGATCAGGCGCTTGCCACCGGCCTGCACCAATGGCTTGGGGGTGTGCAAAGTGAGCGGACGCATCCGTTCGCCTTTGCCCGCGGCCAGGATCATGGCCTTCATACAACGGCCTCGGCCGGCTGGCGCAGGCTGACCAACAGCTCGGATAGTTCACTCAACTGCGGACGCTCAGCCACTACCGCTTCTATATAAGCGAAGAAGCGCGGCACGTCGGCCAGGTAGCGAGGCTTGCCGTCGCGGTGGCAGATACGCGCAAAAATGCCGATGACCTTGAGATGGCGCTGCACGCCCATCAAGTCGCTGGCGCGCAGGAATTCATCGAAGTCCGCCTGCACCGGGATGCCAAGTTTCATGGCCTGCGCCCAATAACCACGCTGCCATTCCCGCACGCGGGCCTGGGGCCAACTAAGAAAGGCGTCTTTGAACAGACAAGTGATGTCGTAGGTGACCGGACCATAAACCGCATCCTGGAAATCCAGCACGCCGGGTTTGGGCTCGCTGATCATCAGGTTGCGCGGCATATAGTCGCGGTGCACCAGCACTTTGGGCTGCGCCAGGGCGCTGTCGACCAACCGATCGCTGACGCACTGCCAGAGGGCTTGTTGATGGGTATCCAATTCGATGCCCAGGTGTCGGCGCACGTACCACTCGGGAAACAGTTCCAGCTCGCGCCGCAGCAAGGCGACGTCATAACTGGGCAGCGGCGCATCCATCGGCAATTGCTGGAAAGCCAGCAAGGCATCGATGGCCTCGGCGAATAATTG
Organism: Pseudomonas sp. efr-133-TYG-23; assembly: GCF_030209215.1. Taxonomy (NCBI): domain Bacteria; kingdom Pseudomonadati; phylum Pseudomonadota; class Gammaproteobacteria; order Pseudomonadales; family Pseudomonadaceae; genus Pseudomonas; species Pseudomonas sp. efr-133-TYG-23. The sequence goes on from NZ_JARVSL010000041.1 coordinate 29,804, forward strand.
ATCAGCGTTGTGCTCGTCGATCACGTCCAAGTAGGTTTTTGTGCCCAGGTCATTGAGCAAAAGAAAGCCTCGCGGCAGATCTTCTGCATAAATTTTCGGAACATTTATCCCAGACCTCGCAAGTAAATGCGCGATATCGACGAAAGGTTTGCAGTTTTCCTGGGGGGGTGGCGCATCCATGACCACGAAAGTTCGGCCACCTCCCTCCCAACGGAAATAGCGCCTGAAACTCGCGTCGCTGCTGGCCGCGGTCAATGTGGCCGGGGGTACGGCACCCCAGCCGTGAGCTTTGAAAAGGATCGGCAACTGCTCATCCAGCCAGACTTCCAGCTGTTGTAAACGTAGATCTTGCTCGGGCATTACAAGGGTCTCCGACGGCGCTAGCCGTCAAGCGGGTCATGCTTTATTATCACGCATCTTTTTCAGACCATCGAGAGGCGTGCGGCCCACACCGCGGGCAGATGGCACGCAGGAAGCCCGGACTAATAAGATGGCATTGAAATCCCCCGCGTTTCGTAGAAAATTTCCGTTGCTGGTAACCGGCAGTCTGCTGGCCATGCAACCTTTCGCCACCTCATTCGTGGTCGCCGCGGAACAGTATGACTGCTCAGTCTCTGCTTCGGGTGCCTGGGATTGCGCGCCGAAAACCGCCGCTGCCCCGCTACCACCGCGCCCGGTGCATGACGGTGCAGCCGTCAGCTCGGCCAACAGCACGGCGCAAGCCGATGCCGGTGGCAGCGCTGAGGCCGAGCCCAAGACCGCACTGGTCACCGAAGCCAAGGGCCGCGGCCTGCGCTCGCGCAGCGCCGACTATAGCCACTTGGACTGGGTGCCTCGCGAAAAGTTGACCGCGGCCCAACTGGCCGAAACCGGTCCTTACTGCGCCGGTGCGTACGTCGAACCGACACGTCCTGGCATGAACGACAAGACCAACAAGAGCGACGCGCCGACCTTCATCGGTGCCAAGGCCTCTCGTTACGAGCAGGAATCGCAAGTTGCGACCCTGGCCGGTGACGTCGTCATGCGCCAGGGCAGCATGCAGCTCGAATCCCAGGAAGCCAGCCTGTACCAGGCCGAGAACCGTGGCGAGCTGAACGGCAATGTGCGTCTGCGTGACAACGGTGCACTGATCGTCGGCGACCACGCCCAAGTTCAGTTGGACACCGGCGCCGCCCAGATCGACAACGCCGAATATGTGATGCACAAGTCGCGCATCCGCGGCAGCGCGCTGTACGCCAAGCGTGCCGAAAACGCGATCATCCGTCTCAAGGACGGTACGTACACCACCTGCGAGCCGGACAGCAACGCCTGGCAGCTCAAAGGCAATAACATCACGTTGAACCCGGCCACCGGTTTCGGTACGGCGACCAACGCGACGTTGCGGGTCAAGAACATCCCGATCCTGTATACGCCTTATATCTACTTCCCGATCGACGATCGTCGTCAGTCCGGCTTCCTGCCGCCGAGCTTCGCCACTGGTGGCGAAACGGGCTTTGCGCTGACCACGCCGTACTACTTCAACCTGGCGCCGAACTATGACGCCACGTTGTACCCGCAATACATGACCAAGCGCGGCCTGTTGATGGAAGGCGAATTCCGCTACCTCACCAAGTCCAGCGAAGGCCAGTTCGGCGGCGCGTACCTGAACGACGACAGCGACGAGCGCAGCAAACAGACCGATTACGAAAAAACCCGCTATATGCTCAATTGGCAGCATAAGGGTGGGTTGGATTCGCGGTTGTCGACTCAGGTCGATTACACCAAGATCAGCGATCCGTTCTACTTTCAAGATTTGAAAAGTAACCAAATCGGCGTGGAATCCCAGGACTTCCTCAATCAGCAGGGATCCGTTACCTATCGCGGTGATTCTTATCAGGCTCGCTTGAATCTTCAAGCTTACCAACTGGCAACTATTTCCCAGATAACGCCGTACGACAGACTGCCGCAAATCACCTTCAATGGTGCACTGCCTTATCATCCAGGCGGACTGAACTTCAGTTATGAAACAGAAGCCGTAAGATTTGATCGAGACCTGCGCAGCGGTAGGGTTCTTGACAAAGATGGCGGCCCTGCCAATTCAGATGGCACCTTTGGTGAAAGACGCCTTGATGAAAACGTCACAGGCCTAACACGTGCTAATGGCACTCGACTTAATGTTGCCCCAGCCGTTGATTACCCAATGAACTGGACCTACGGCTTCATTACACCGAAGCTCAAGTACGTCTATACCAAATACGATCTGGACCTGGACGGAACAGGCAAGTCGCAGATGGCGAATGCCGGTCAAACCTTCAAAAGCTCTCAAGATCGTGCGGTGCCCATTGCCAGCGTGGACAGCGGCCTGTACTTCGACCGCCAGACCAACTGGTTCGGCAAAGCCTACAACCAGACCCTCGAACCGCGTGCTTACTACCTCTACGTCCCGAACAAGGACCAGAGCGATATTCCTGTCTTCGACACCAGCGAGTACGCATTCAGCTACGGCTCGCTGTTCCGCGACAACCGCTTCAGCGGCTCTGACCGGATCGGCGACGAGAACAAACTGTCCCTGGGCGTAACCAGCCGCTGGATCGAAGAGAACGGTTTCGAGCGTCAGCGCGTCAGCGTCGGCCAGGCGATTTACTTCAAGGACCGTGAAGTTCAACTTCCAGGCGTACTGGCCGCTGACCGTGCCGATGCACAGTCCGACGTATCCCCTGTCGCCTTGGAATATGAGTTCCGCTTCAACCGCGACTGGCGTGCCACTGCCGATTACAACTGGGACACAGAAGAGCACAGTGCCCGCTCCGGCAGCGCAATGTTCCACTACCAGCCGGAAGACAACCCCAACAAGGTGGTCAACCTTGGTTATCGCTATCGCAACGACCAGGTGGTCTACAACCAGCTGACTGGCAAATGGCAGTTCGGTGGGGACTACGGCACCGAAGGTCAACCGAACTTCGTGAAGGATTACTACAAAATCCAACAACACGACTTCTCGATGATGTGGCCGATCATTCCACAGTGGAACCTGATTACCCGTTGGCAGTATGACTATGCCCGCAACCGCACCCTGGAAGCGTTTGGTGGTTTCGAGTACGACAACTGCTGCTGGAAATTGCGTGTCATCAACCGTTACTGGGTTTCCAACGACGAATATACCCAGCTCGCCCCGCTTAACGAAAAGGGTGACCACGGGCTCTTCTTCCAGATCGTCCTCAAAGGACTCGGCGGCCTGACCGGCGCCAAGGTAGAGAGCTTCCTCGACAAAGGCATTCAAGGTTATCGTGAACGTGAAGATCAAGCTTTCTGATTGTCTGCGCCCGCTCCTGCTGGGCGCGCTGTTCCTGGGAACCGCAGCGGCGCATGCCGCGGTCCAGCCGCTGGACAAGGTCGTGGCCATTGTCGATAACGACGTGATCATGCAGAGCCAACTGGACCAACGGGTCAAGGAAGTTCAGCAAACCATCGCCAAGCGTGGCGGTGGCGTGCCACCTACCAGCGTCCTGGATCAACAGGTACTGGAACGCTTGATCGTCGAGAACCTGCAACTGCAGATCGGCGAACGTTCCGGCATTCGCATCTCGGACGAAGAGTTGAACCAGGCGGTAGGCACGATTGCTCAGCGCAACAATATGAGCATCGACCAGTTCCGCGCCGCCCTGGCGCGTGACGGCCTGTCCTATGAAGATGCCCGTGATCAGATCCGCCGTGAGATGATCATCAGCCGTGTACGTCAGCGCCGTGTGGCCGAGCGGGTTCAGGTGTCCGAGCAGGAGGTGAAGAACTTCCTGGCCTCGGACCTGGGCAAGATGCAGCTTTCCGAAGAACTGCACCTGGCCAATATTCTGATTCCGACACCGGACAGCGCCAACTCCGAACAGCTCAATGCAGCCGCCGCCAAGACCCAAGCGATTTATGATCGCCTCAAGGCCGGTGCTGATTTTGCGCAAATGGCTATCGCCCAGTCCGGCAGCGACAACGCCCTTGAAGGCGGTGATATGGGCTGGCGTAAGGCCGCTCAATTGCCACCGCCGTTCGACCGTGAACTGAGTGCGATGGAAGTGGGCGGCATTACCCAACCAGCGCGCACGCCGGGCGGTTTCATCATCCTGAAGTTGTTGGAGCGTCGTGGTGGCCAAACCTCGTTGAAAGACGAAGTACATGTTCGTCACATCCTGGTCAAACCAAGTGAAATCCGCACCGAAGCGCAAACCAAGGAATTGGCCCAGAAAATCTACGAGCGCATCCAGAATGGTGAAGACTTCGCCACCTTGGCCAAGAGCTTCTCGGAAGATCCGGGTTCGGCCCTCAACGGCGGCGACCTGAACTGGATCGACCCGAAAGCGCTGGTGCCAGAGTTCCAGCAGGTCATGGCCGATACTCCGCAAGGTGTGTTGTCCAAGCCGTTCAAGACTCAATATGGCTGGCATGTGCTGGAAGTCCTTGGCCGTCGCGCCACCGACAACACCAGCCAAGCCCGCGAACAGCAAGCGCTGAACGTACTGCGCAACCGCAAGTACGATGAGGAGCTGCAAACTTGGCTGCGTCAGATCCGTGACGAGGCCTATGTGGAAATCAAGCTGCCAGGCGCCGAGCAAACAGGCACCGACCAGGCAGTTCAGTGAAACCTCAGCGTTTCGCGGTGACACCCGGCGAGCCCGCCGGCATCGGTCCAGACCTGTGCCTGCTGCTCGCCTCGCAACCTCAGCCACACCCCCTGATTGCCATTACCAGCCGCGACCTGCTCCTTGAGCGGGCCGCGCAGCTGGGTGTGGCTGTGGATCTGCTGGACGTGGCACCGGGCAACTGGCCCGACGTGCCGGCACCGGCAGATAGCCTGTATGTGTGGGACACCCCACTGCACGCCAAGGTCGTGGCCGGGCAGCTGGATACGGCCAATGCGGCGTTTGTGTTGCAAACCCTGACTCGCGCCGGGCAAGGCTGCCTCGATGGCGACTTCGCGGGCATGATCACCGCGCCGGTGCACAAGGGCGTGATCAATGAGTCCGGCATCGCGTTTTCCGGTCACACCGAGTTCCTTGCCGAGCTGACCCACACCACACAAGTCGTGATGATGCTTGCCACCCGCGGCTTGCGTGTAGCCCTGGTGACCACGCACCTGCCGCTGCGTGAAGTTGCCGACGCCATTACCGCCGAGCGTTTGGAGCGCGTGACGCGCATCTTGCATGCCGACTTGCGCCAAAAATTCGGCATCGCCCAACCGCGCATCCTGGTCTGCGGGCTCAACCCCCACGCCGGCGAAGGCGGCCACTTGGGCCATGAAGAAATCGACATCATCGACCCCACCCTGGAGCGTCTGCGCCAAGAAGGCATGGACCTGCGCGGCCCACTGCCCGCGGACACTCTGTTTACCCCCAAATATCTGGAGCACTGCGACGCAGTGCTGGCGATGTACCATGACCAAGGGCTGCCGGTGCTGAAATACAAAGGCTTCGGCGCCGCCGTCAACGTGACCCTGGGCCTGCCGATCATCCGTACCTCCGTCGACCATGGCACTGCCCTGGACTTGGCGGGCAGCGGCAAGATCGATACCGGCAGCCTGCACGTGGCCCTGGAAACCGCCTATCAGATGGCCGAGACCCGTATATGACCGAGCATTACCAACACCGGGCGCGCAAGCGCTTCGGGCAGAATTTCCTGCACGACGCAGGCGTGATCGACCGCATCCTGCGCTCCATTCACGCCAAGCCCGAAGACCGCCTATTGGAAATCGGCCCAGGCCAGGGCGCACTGACCCAAGGCTTGCTGGCCAGTGGCGGGCAGTTGGACGTGGTGGAGTTGGACAAGGACCTGATCCCGATCCTCAATCAGCAATTCGCCGGCAAGTCCAACTTCAACCTGCATCAGGGCGATGCGCTGAAGTTCGACTTCAATAGCCTCAACGCCGCGCCTAATAGCCTGCGCGTGGTCGGCAACCTGCCCTACAACATCTCCACACCCCTGATCTTCCACCTGCTGAACAACGCAGGGATCATCCGCGACATGCACTTCATGCTGCAAAAAGAAGTGGTGGAGCGCCTGGCCGCTGGCCCTGGAGGCGGCGATTGGGGTCGACTGTCGATCATGGTTCAGTACCACTGCCGCGTCGAACACCTGTTCAACGTTGGGCCGGGCGCCTTCAACCCGCCGCCGAAAGTTGATTCGGCCATCGTACGCCTGGTCCCCCATGCCGTGCTGCCACACCCGGCCAAGGATCATCGCTTACTGGAGCGCGTGGTACGCGAGGCGTTCAACCAGCGCCGCAAAACTTTGCGCAACACGCTCAAGGCGCTGCTGAGCAACGCCGAAATCGAAGCCGCCGGGGTAGACGGCAGCCTGCGCCCCGAGCAACTGGACCTGGCCGCGTTCGTGCGCCTGGCTGACCAGTTGGCCATCCAGCCTGCGCCAGCCGCAGACTGAAACCTGCTGTGCATGGGCCAGACGGCATGTCTGGCCTAGTGCCCACCTCTTGGCCTAGACTGATCCGCATCTGCTGTCTTCCGCTTTTGCTTTTAAGGCCTCTTGCATGTCCGATCCTCGCTACCAGATCGACGTCAGCGTCGTCACCCGCTTCCTGGCGGAACAATCGCAACCTGAACAAAACCGCTACGCCTTTGCCTACACCATCACGGTGAAAAACAACGGGCTGGTGCCGGCTAAACTCCTCTCTCGCCACTGGGTGATTACCGACGGTGACGGCCAGGTCGAAGAAGTCCGCGGCGCCGGCGTTGTCGGCCAGCAGCCATTGATCGACAGCGGCGCCAGCCACACTTACAGCAGCGGCACGGTGATGACCTCCAAGGTCGGAACCATGCAGGGCTCCTATCAAATGAAAGCCACCGACGGTCATTTATTCGACGCCATGATCAAACCATTCCGTCTCGCCGTGCCCGGAGCCCTGCACTGATGGCGACGTATGCGGTCGGTGACCTGCAAGGTTGCCTGGAGCCCCTCAAATGCCTACTGCAACGGGTCGCCTTCGACCCGGCGCAGGATCGCCTGTGGCTGGTGGGTGATTTGGTCAACCGTGGCCCCGAGTCGCTGGAAACCCTGCGCTACCTGTATAACCTGCGACATTCGTTGGTTTGCGTGTTGGGCAATCACGACCTGCACCTGCTGGCAGCGGCGAATAACATCGAACGTCTGAAAAAAGGCGATACGCTGCTGGAAATTCTCGAAGCACCTGACCGCGACGAACTGCTGGACTGGCTGCGTCGGCAAAAGATCATGCATTACGACGAAGGCCGCCGCATGGCGCTGGTGCATGCCGGCATCGCGCCGCAATGGACGCTGAAAAAAGCTCTTAAATGTGCGGCCGAGGTCGAGCACGCTTTGGCCGACGATAGCCTGTACACCGCCTACCTGGACGGCATGTACGGCAACGAGCCGGTTAAATGGGATAACGACCTTACCGGCGTCGCTCGACTGCGGGTCATCACCAACTACTTCACGCGCATGCGCTTCTGCACCGCCGAGGGCAAACTGGACCTCAAGAGCAAGGAAGGCGCGGACACCGCATTGCCCGGCTATAAACCCTGGTTTGCCCATAAAGAACGCAAGACCCGTGACACCAAGATCATCTTCGGCCACTGGGCGGCCCTGGAAGGCCAGTGCGACGAGCCCGGCGTGTTTGCCCTCGACACCGGTTGCGTGTGGGGTGGCGCCATGACCCTGATGAATATCGACACGGGCGAGCGCCATCGCTGCCAGTGCCAACCCCCTCTTCCCGTTACACAGCCGGCCGCCGCCAAGCGCTAGACGCCGCTTGCCGCCCGCCCAAGGAGCCCGCCATGAGCGAATTCAAACGTATCCCTCCCGAACAAGCCAAGGCTCTGCGCGAGCAAGGCGCGGTAGTAGTCGATATCCGTGACCAGCCGACCTACGCCGCTGCGCACATTGCTGGCGCCAAGCACTTGGACAACGTCAACATCGCTGACTTTATCCGCGACGCCGACCTCGATGCACCAGTGATCGTGGCGTGCTACCACGGTAACTCCAGCCAGAGCGCAGCCGCGTATCTGGTCAATCAAGGCTTCTCCGACGTCTATAGCCTGGATGGCGGGTTTGAGCTGTGGCATGCGACCTTTCCTGCAGACATCGCATCAGTCGATTCGCAATAATTTTTTTCACACCCCGCTACCCCGCGTGACGCTTGGGCTCGCGCCGTTTCTGACGAACGGCGCGGTCAAACTAATTACGTATCGCGCCTTGACCTCTCCGATTCCGAACTATCCTTAAGCGCAGGCCATCCGAATCAGGGGAGAGCCGGTACACCGGCGTGCGGGTCATCGGTAGCGTTTCAGGGTGTTCTGGGGGGAAAACAACCATTGGCGATCGTCGATGGTTGCCAGCATCGACTGATTGATCCGGCGTCGGCTCCACGTATCGAGCGAGGTGACGACGTCATGAGTATTTTTAGCCACTTCCAACAACGCTTCGCATCCACACAGCAGGAGGAACTCACGCTTCAGGAGTATCTCGAGCTGTGCAAGCAGGACCGCAGTGCCTACGCATCCGCCGCCGAGCGCCTGCTGTTGGCCATCGGTGAGCCGGAGCTGGTAGACACCTCGAACAATTCGCGTCTATCGCGAATATTTTCCAACAAGGTGATCCGCCGTTACCCGGCCTTTGAAGACTTCCATGGCATGGAAGAGTGCATCGATCAGATCGTCTCCTACTTCCGCCACGCCGCCCAAGGCCTGGAAGAGAAGAAACAAATCCTCTACCTGCTCGGCCCCGTGGGCGGCGGCAAATCGTCCCTGGCCGAAAAGCTCAAGCAACTGATCGAGAAAGTGCCCTTCTACGCCATCAAGGGTTCGCCGGTGTTCGAATCGCCCCTGGGCTTGTTCAACGCCACGGAAGATGGCGCGATCCTCGAAGAAGACTTCGGCATCCCACGGCGCTATCTCAATACCATCATGTCACCCTGGGCCACCAAACGCCTGGCCGAGTTCGGCGGAGATATCAGCCAGTTCCGCGTGGTGAAGCTTTATCCATCGATTCTCAATCAGATCGGCGTGGCCAAGACTGAACCGGGGGACGAGAACAACCAGGATATTTCCGCATTGGTGGGCAAGGTCGATATCCGCAAGCTGGAAGAATTCCCGCAGAACGACGCCGACGCCTACAGCTACTCAGGCGCATTGTGCCGAGCCAACCAGGGCCTGATGGAGTTCGTGGAAATGTTCAAGGCACCGATCAAGGTGCTGCACCCACTGCTTACCGCGACCCAGGAAGGCAACTACAACAGTACCGAAGGCCTGGGCGCCATTCCATTTACCGGCATCCTGCTGGCCCACTCCAACGAATCGGAATGGCACACCTTCCGCAATAACAAGAACAACGAGGCGTTCATCGATCGGATCTACATCGTCAAGGTGCCGTACTGCCTGCGGGTCAGTGATGAGATCAAGATCTACGACAAGCTGCTGTTCAACAGCTCCCTGTCCAAGGCTCATTGCGCGCCCGACACCCTGAAGATGCTGGCGCAGTTCACCGTGCTGTCGCGGCTCAAAGAACCGGAAAACTCCAACATCTACTCAAAAATGCGGGTGTACGACGGCGAGAACCTCAAGGACACCGATCCCAAGGCCAAGTCGATTCAGGAATATCGCGACTCCGCTGGAGTGGACGAGGGCATGAACGGCCTGTCGACCCGCTTCGCGTTCAAGATCCTGTCCAAAGTGTTCAACTTCGATCCCCACGAGATTGCCGCCAACCCGGTACATTTGCTGTATGTGCTGGAACAGCAGATCGAACAGGAGCAGTTCCAGGCAGAAACTCGCGAACGTTACCTGCGGTTCCTCAAGGAATACCTGGCACCGCGCTATATCGAGTTTATCGGCAAGGAAATCCAGACTGCGTACCTGGAGTCCTACAGCGAGTACGGCCAGAACATCTTCGACCGCTACGTGCTGTATGCAGACTTCTGGATCCAGGATCAGGAGTACCGCGACCCCGAAACCGGCGAAATTCTCAACCGTGTAGCGCTCAACGAAGAACTGGAAAAAATCGAAAAACCTGCCGGCATCAGCAATCCGAAGGATTTCCGCAACGAAATCGTCAATTTCGTACTGCGCGCCCGTGCCAACAACAACGGCAAGAACCCTACCTGGCTCAGCTACGAGAAGCTGCGGGTGGTTATCGAGAAGAAAATGTTCTCCAACACCGAGGATCTGCTGCCGGTCATCAGTTTCAATGCCAAGGCCAGCAAGGAGGATCAGCAAAAACACAACGACTTCGTTACTCGAATGGTCGAGCGTGGCTATACCGACAAACAGGTACGCCTTCTTTCGGAATGGTACCTGCGGGTCCGGAAATCGCAGTGAGAGAAGCAGCTGTAAGCTTCTAGCGACACGCGGCAAGGGAAAAGCGACAGAGCCCGTCAGTGGGCTCTGCCTTGCGGCTTGAAGCTCACGACTTGAAGCTCCCCGGAGGGGCCCCATGAGCTATGTGATCGACCGACGCCTCAATGGCAAGAACAAGAGCACGGTAAACCGCCAGCGTTTCCTGCGGCGTTACCGTGACCACATTAAAAAGGCGGTTGAAGAAGCCGTCAGCCGCCGTTCCATCACGGACATGGAGCACGGCGAACAAATCAGCATCCCCGGACGCGACATCGACGAACCCGTCCTGCACCACGGCAGAGGCGGCAAACAGACCGTCGTGCATCCTGGCAATAAGGAGTTCACCACGGGTGAGCATATCCAACGTCCCCCAGGCGGTGGCGGCGGCAAGGGCCCGGGTAAAGCCGGCAATTCTGGCGAGGGCATGGACGAGTTCGTGTTCCAGATCACTCAGGAGGAATTCCTCGAATTCATGTTCGAGGATTTGGAACTGCCTAACCTGGTCAAACGCAACCTGACCGGCACCGACACCTTCAAGACCGTGCGCGCCGGCATCAGCAACGAAGGCAACCCCTCACGGATCAATATCATCCGCACCCTGCGCTCAGCTCATGCGCGGCGGATTGCCTTGTCAGGCAGTAGCCGCGCCAAGCTGAAGCAGGCCAAAGAGGAACTGGCGCGCTTGAAGCGGGATGAGCCGGACAACTTCGGTGATATTCAGGAGGTAGAGGCGGAAATCGAAAAACTCAGTGCGCGCATTCACCGCGTGCCGTTTCTCGATACATTCGATTTGAAATACAACTTGCTGGTCAAACAACCCAATCCCAGCTCCAAGGCCGTGATGTTCTGCCTGATGGACGTGTCCGGCTCCATGACCCAGGCCACCAAGGACATCGCCAAACGTTTCTTTATCCTGCTGTACCTGTTTCTCAAGCGGAACTACGACAAGATCGACGTGGTGTTTATCCGCCATCACACCAGCGCGCGGGAAGTCGACGAAGAGGAGTTTTTCTACTCGCGTGAAACCGGCGGCACCATTGTGTCCAGTGCCTTGAAGCTGATGCAGGAGATCATGGCCGAGCGCTACCCGGCCAACGAATGGAATATCTACGCCGCCCAGGCCTCAGACGGCGACAACTGGAACGACGACTCGCCAATCTGCCGTGACATTCTGATCAACCAGATCATGCCGTTCGTGCAGTACTACACTTACGTCGAAATTACCCCCCGTGAGCACCAGGCCCTGTGGTTCGAATACGAGCGTATCGGCGAAGCGTTTGCCGACACGTTCGCCCAGCAGCAATTGGTCTCGGCCGGCGATATCTACCCGGTCTTCCGTGAACTCTTCCAGCGCAGGTTAGTGACATGACCGCCAAAAAAGAGACTAAGCGCCAACCCCTCTCCACCGGGTCCGAATGGACCTTTGAACTGATCCAGGCCTATGACCGGGAAATCAGCCGTATTGCGGCGGGTTATGCCCTGGACACTTACCCCAACCAGATCGAGGTGATCACCGCCGAACAAATGATGGACGCCTATGCCTCGGTCGGCATGCCCCTGGGCTACCACCATTGGTCATATGGTAAACACTTTCTCAGCACCGAAAAGTCCTACAGCCGCGGCCAGATGGGCCTGGCGTACGAAATCGTCATCAACTCCGACCCCTGCATCGCTTACCTGATGGAAGAAAACACCATCTGCATGCAGGCGCTGGTCGTGGCCCACGCCTGCTATGGGCATAACAGTTTTTTCAAAGGTAATTACCTGTTCCGCACCTGGACCGATGCCAGTTCAATCATTGATTACCTGGTGTTCGCCAAGCAGTACATCATGCAATGCGAAGAGCGCCACGGCATCGACGCGGTGGAGGATCTGCTCGACTCCTGCCATGCCCTGATGAACTACGGGGTCGACCGCTACAAAAGGCCTTATCCGATTTCCGCCGAAGAAGAGCGCCTGCGCCAGAAAGAGCGCGAAGAGCATCTGCAAAAACAGATCAATGATCTATGGCGCACGATTCCAAAACGCGCCGGCAAAAATAACGATAAGGATAATGCTCGCTTCCCCGCCGAACCCCAGGAAAACATTCTGTATTTCCTAGAAAAACACGCGCCGCTGCTGGAGCCCTGGCAAAGAGAAATCGTGCGTATCGTGCGCAAGATCGCCCAGTACTTCTACCCTCAACGCCAGACCCAGGTAATGAATGAGGGCTGGGCAACCTTCTGGCACTACACGCTGATGAACGACCTTTACGATGAAGGCCTGGTTACCGACGGTTTTATGATGGAGTTCCTCACTTCCCACACCAGCGTGGTGTTCCAGCCGGGTTTCGACAGCCCCTATTACAGCGGCATCAACCCCTATGCGCTGGGCTTTGCCATGTACCGTGATATCCGGCGCATGTGCGAAAACCCAACCGAGGAGGATCGCCGTTGGTTCCCGGAAATCGCGGGCAGTGACTGGCTGTCCACGATCAAGTTCGCCATGAGTAGCTTCAAGGATGAGAGTTTTATCCTGCAGTACCTGTCACCCAAGGTGATCCGCGACCTCAAGCTGTTCAGCATTCTGGATGACGATCTCAAGGACGATCTGGTGGTACCGGCCATCCATGACGAGCCGGGCTACCGCATCATCCGCGAAACCCTGGCCGCGCAATACAACCTGGGCAATCGCGAACCCAATGTGCAGATCTACAGCATCGATGTACGCGGCGACCGCTCGCTGACGTTGCGCCATCAACAGCACGATCGTAAACCGTTGGGCGATTCCACCGATGAAGTCCTCAAGCACCTGCATCGACTATGGGGTTTCGACATCCATCTGGAAACCTTACAAGGCGATCAGGTCATGAAGACCCACCATGTCCCGCCGCGCAGCGATCACAATGACAACGACTATGGCCGCCTGGACATGGCCGTCGTGCATCTCTGAAGCAGCAAAGCCTCCATCGGTCAGGCACAGACGGTATCCTGTGCAGCTAATGGAGGCTTTTTCATGAAAATCTACAAGGTTGGCGGCGCAGTGCGCGACCGCTTGCTAGGCATCGACGTCACAGACATTGACCGCGTCGTTGTGGGCGCGACCACTGAAGAGATGCTGGCCAAGGGGTTCAAGCCTGTCGGCGCTGATTTTCCGGTATTTCTGGACCCGAAGAACGGCGACGAGTACGCCCTCGCCCGCACCGAACGCAAGAGTGGCCGGGGTTATGGCGGCTTTGTGTTCCATGCAAGCCCAGAAGTTACGCTGGAAGAAGACCTGATTCGCCGCGACCTGACCATCAATGCCATGGCGGAGGACGATGACGGCAACCTGATCGACCCTTACAACGGCCAGCAAGACCTGAAAGCCCGCGTCCTGCGTCATGTTTCCCCGGCGTTCGCCGAAGATCCTCTGCGAGTGCTCCGCGTAGCACGATTCGCCGCGCGTTATGCACATTTGGGTTTCAAAGTCGCACCGCAAACCCTCGTATTGATGCGCCAACTCAGCGAGTCCGGAGAACTGGAAGCCCTGACCCCTGAACGCAGTTGGAAGGAAATCTCCCGCGCATTAATGGAAGATCAGCCTCAGGTATTTATTCAGGTACTGCGCGACTGCAACGCGCTGAAAACCCTGATGCCTGAAGTCGACGCCCTGTTCGGCGTACCGCAGCCCGAGGCACACCATCCTGAAATCGACACCGGCGTGCATACCCTCAGCGTGCTGGAACAGGCCGCTCTGCATCGGCAACCGTTGACCGTTCGCTGGGCCTGCTTGCTCCACGATCTGGGTAAAGGTCTGACACCTGTGGATAAGTTGCCGCAACACATTGCCCACGAACATAGGGGGCTGAAGCTGATCAAGGCGGTCAATGAACGCTTCAAAGTGCCGCGGGACTGCCAGGAGCTGGCGCTGCTGGTTGGCCAATATCACACCCACGGCCATCGCGCCCTGGAGCTGAAAGCCTCGACATTACTGGAGTTATTGCAGAGTTTTGATGTGTATCGCCGGCCGCAGCGTTTCGAAGAATTCGTGGTCGCCTGCGAAATGGACGCCCGTGGTCGCAAAGGCCTTGAGCAACGCAGTTATCCACAGGCGGATTATCTGCGCGGTGCGGCGCAAGCGGCACGCAGCGTTGCGGTGGCGCCGCTGCTGGAGAAAGGTTTCAAGGGCCCTGAACTGGGTGAAGCGCTCAAGCGGGAAAGACTCAAGACACTCAAGGCTTACAAGGAACAGCGCGCTTTATAACAGCGCGCTCGGCGTCAATGGCTGGCCCCGCCATTCAAATGCAACCGGCGCCAGCACCTGATCGATGTGCGAATCACGCCATAAATGCGCCATCGTCTTGCCCGCTTCGGGGTGTAGGCGATCCGGCGCCATCAATGACAGCGGCCATAACACAAAGGCGTTTTTCAGGATTTCCGCTCGCGGCAGCACCAAACCGTCAAAGTTGCCGACCAGTTCGCCGTACAACAGCACATCGATATCCAGGGGCAACCCTTTGCGATCCGGCGCATAACGACCGTTATCCGCTTCAATCGACTTCAACCGGCGATCCAGCTCCATCAACGGCAGGTCGGTATACGCCGACACCACCAAGTTGAAGAACGGCCCGCTCTTGATACCGACCGGCTGGCTCTCGAACACTGCCGAACAGCGTACATCCACCAGAAAGCCCGCCAGCGCATCCAGCCCCGCGCGCAAGTGGCGTTCGCGCTCGATATTGCTGCCAAGGCCAAGGTAAATCTGAGTTAGCGACATCCGCGCTCGATCTCCACGCCGACACCCTTGGCGGCCGGGACGGCTCCGGGCTTGGTCAATTTGAGGTGCAGCCAGGGAATCTGGAATTCGCCCATCAAGACTTCGGCCAGACGCTCGGCAAAGGTTTCCACCAACTGGAACTGGGATTGCTCGGCGAACGCCTGGATCCGTGCGGATACGCTCGCGTAGTCCAGCGCCAGGGTCAGGTCGTCACCGGCCGCGGCCGGGCGATTGTCCCAGGCGAAGCTCAGGTCCAGACGCAGGCATTGTCGGATGCCGCGCTCCCAGTCGTAGGCCCCGATCACGGTGTCGACTTCCAGGCCTTCGATAAACACTCTGTCCAAGCACTTTTCTCCGCAGCACGACAAGGGCGCGATGCCCCGTTAGAATCAGGGCGTCCTCGCCCGGAATAGTTAGCATGTTTTGGTCACTGGCGACTCTCGCCTACCTGCTCGGCTCGCTGTCCTTCGCCATTTTGCTCAGCCGCCTGACGGGAAATCCCGATCCGCGAATGGGTGGCTCCGGCAATGCCGGCGCTACCAATATGCTGCGTCTGGCCGGCAAGAAACTTGCGGTCCTGACATTACTAGGCGATGTGTGCAAAGGCCTGTTGCCCGTGCTGATCGCCAGCCTTGCCGGCCTGCCCCTGCAACAACAGGCCTGGGTGGGCGTATGCGCCGTACTCGGCCACCTGTTTCCCTTGTACTTTCGCTTTCGCGGCGGCAAAGGTGTCGCTACGGCGGCCGGCATGCTGCTGGGGATCTACCCGCCGGCGGCGCTGCTGGCCGTACTGGCCTGGCTGCTGACGTTCTACCTGACCCGCACCAGCTCGCTGGCAGCGCTGATCGCCACGCCCCTGACCTTGCCGCTGCTGGCCTGGCAGGAACCGGCGGCGCTATTACCGATGAGCGTGTTGACGCTGCTGATCGTCTGGCGCCATCGCGGCAATTTACGCGACCTGTTTGCTGGGCGCGAACGGCATTTTTAAATACCGGCTCACACCCCCGTTACAAAGGCGACAACTGCTCCATCGGCCAGCGCGCCTGCACGCTGATCGCTAGGCTTTCATGCTGCCCCGCCTGCAAACGCTGGCAACCGGCATAGGCAATCATCGCGCCATTATCGGTGCAGAATTCAGGGCGGGCGTAGAACACATCACCCTTCATATCGCCGAGCATTTTTTCCAGAGAACTGCGCAACGCCTTGTTGGCGCTGACGCCGCCGGCGATCACCAGACGTTTCATGCCCGCCTGCTTGAGGGCGCGCTTGCACTTGATGGTCAAAGTCTCCACCACGGCCTGCTGGAACGCCAGCGCGATGTCGCAACGGGCTTGTTCGCTGTCGTCCCCGGCGCTGATACTTTGCTGCCAGGTATTGAGCGCGGAGGTTTTCAACCCGCTGAAGCTGAACATCAGACCCGGGCGATCGCACATGGGCCGCGGGAACGTGTAGCGACCGGCGACGCCCTTTTCGGCGAGGCGGGCGATTTCCGGTCCACCGGGGTAATTGAGGCCCATCATCTTGGCGGTCTTGTCGAAAGCTTCGCCGGCCGCATCATCCAAGGACTCGCCGAGGAGGGTGTATTGGCCGATGCCGTCCACCTGAACCAGCTGCGTATGACCGCCGGATACCAACAAAGCGACGAACGGGAACTGTGGCGGTGTTTTTTCCAGCATGGGGGCCAATAAATGGCCTTCCATATGGTGCACTCCGAGGGCCGGAATGCCCCAGGCGAAAGCCAACGCCTGAGCGCAAGAGGCCCCAACCAGCAGGGCTCCGACCAATCCAGGGCCGGCGGTGTAGGCAATCGCGTCAATCTCGGTCGGCACACAACCGGCCTCGGCCAACACCTGGCGAATCAGCGGCAGCATGCGCTTGACGTGATCACGACTGGCCAGCTCCGGCACCACGCCGCCATAGGCGCGATGCAAGTCGATCTGACTGAACAGTGCGTCGGCCAAAAGCCCGCGTTCACTGTCGTAAAGTGCGACACCGGTTTCGTCGCAGGAGGTTTCAAGTCCCAGTACTAGCATGGGTTTGCGCCTTGTAGAGGCTGAATTCGAAGGCGCGCATAATAGTCGCCGCTCCACTTCCCGACTAGCGGTTTTCGATCAGAGGCTTTGCATTCCGGGCAATGAGGGGTTAACATCCGCAACCCTTAAAAACCGACGACCTCAGCCGTGAATTGTTTGCGACGAGAACGTTGATCCCGGTAATGAAAGAAGGTAGCTCTGGATGCCAGCCGTCAAAGTTAAAGAGAACGAACCCTTCGACGTAGCTCTGCGTCGTTTCAAGCGCTCCTGCGAAAAAGCCGGTGTACTGGCTGAAGTTCGTAGCCGCGAATTTTACGAGAAGCCAACTTCTGAGCGTAAGCGTAAAGCAGCAGCCGCTGTTAAGCGTCACGCCAAGAAAGTTCAGCGCGAACAGCGCCGCGCCGTTCGTCTGTACTAATACACAGACGATCGTAGCAAGCTTCTGCCAAGCCCGGCCCTCAGCCGGGCTAATGGCATTTGCGGATAACGCTTGATGCTTCATCGTCGACGCCGCACATGCGACCGAGACACTGCTTCACACGTCAGGACTGGCTCTTCTGCCAGCGGTGCACGTCTCTTCTGACGAGCCTAACAAGGCTACTGACGAGCACACTTATTTTTTACAAACAGGCGATCAACCGTGTCGGCTGTGCCCATCACCGAGCTTCCGAGGCCCACCATTGGCCAAGACCGGATGCCTGGGCGACATTTCCAAGCCGAAGACTGATAGACACTAACGTCAGCGAATGTTCGGCAGATACACTTCCTGACAGTCCAAGCAGAGAATTGATGATCAAGCCACCTGACGTGCGCTTGAATACTTCATGAGCCCTCATTTACACGCAGTGATGACGAGAACGCCATGGCCGGGCTAATTCCCCAGAGCTTTATTGACGACCTTCTGAACCGCACCGACATCGTCGATGTTGTCAGCTCGCGCCTGCAAATGAAGAAAGCCGGCAAGAACTACACCGCCTGCTGCCCATTTCACAAAGAAAAGACCCCATCCTTCAGCGTCAGCCCCGACAAGCAGTTCTACTACTGCTTCGGCTGCGGCGCAGGCGGCAATGCCCTCGGCTTTATCATGGACCACGACAACCTGGACTTCCCCCAGGCCGTCGAGGAGCTGGCCAAAGCCGCCGGCATGGAAATCCCCCGCGAAGAAAGTGGCCGCCCGCACAAACCGCGACAGCCCACCGATTCACCGCTGTACCCGCTGCTGACGGCCGCTGCCGACTTTTATCGTCAGGCGCTTAAAAGCCACCCACAGCGTAAAGCGGCCGTTGACTACCTCAAGGGGCGCGGCCTCACCGGTGAAATCGCCCGCGACTTCGGGCTTGGCTTCGCCCCACCGGGGTGGGACAACCTGTACAAACACCTGAGCAGCGACACCCTGCAGCAGAAAGCCATGATCGACGCCGGCCTACTGGTGGAAAACGCCGAGACCGGCAAGCGCTATGACCGTTTTCGCGATCGAGTGATGTTCCCGATCCGCGACAGCCGCGGACGAATCATCGCTTTCGGCGGCCGCGTACTCGGCGACGATAAACCCAAGTACCTGAACTCCCCGGAAACGCCGGTCTTCCACAAAGGCCAGGAGTTGTACGGGCTATTCGAGGCGCGCAAAAACAACCGCAACCTTGACGAAATCATCGTGGTTGAAGGTTACATGGACGTGATCGCCCTCGCCCAACAGGGCCTACGCAATGCCGTCGCCACCTTGGGTACTGCCACCAGCGAAGAACACATGAAACGCCTGTTTCGCGTGGTGCCCAGCGTATTGTTCTGCTTCGATGGCGATCAGGCTGGCCGCAATGCCGCTTGGCGCGCACTCGAAGCCACGCTGTCGAGCCTGCAAGATGGCCGACGCGCGCGCTTCCTGTTCTTGCCCGAAGGCGAAGACCCGGACACCCTGGTGCGCTCCGAAGGCACCGACGCCTTCCGCGCACGCATCAATCAACATGCGCAGCCGCTGGCGGACTATTTCTTCCAGCAACTGACCGAAGAAGCTGACCCGCGCTCCCTCGAAGGCAAGGCCCACATGGCCACCCTCGCAGCGCCGCTGATCGACAAAGTGCCCGGCGCTAACCTGCGCACCTTGATGCGCCAGCGTCTTTTGGAAATCACCGGACTCAGCGGCGAAGCCGTAAGCCAACTGGTCCATAGCGCACCGCAGGACGCACCGCCCGCCTACGACCCCGGCATGGACTATGACGCCATGCCGGACTATGCCGACTTCCATCCACAGCAGGAGGCTTACGCCCCGCAGCAGGAATGGACACCGAAAAAACCCGGCACCGGCGGCAAGAAGTGGGACAACAAGAAACCCTGGAACAAGAACGGTAAACGCGGTGATCGCGATGAGGCATATGCCCCACGCACACCGGTCGCTGTAGAAGCGCCAACGCTGATTGCCCTGCGCACTCTTATTCACCACCCGCAATTGGCGGGCAAGGTTGAAAGTGCGGATCATTTTGCCAACGAGAGCAACACTTACGCCCAGGTACTGATCGCACTGATCGAGGCGATGCAGAAAAATCCTAAGCTAAACTCTATTCAGCTGATGGCTCGTTGGCATGGCACCGAACAAGGCCGACTGTTGAAAGCGCTCGCGGAAAAGGAGTGGCTAATTGACGGCGATAACCTTGAACAACAGTTTTTAGACACCATTACTAGGTTATCCGCGGGTCAGCATACGCAGACCCTCGATGAACTTATCAAGAGAGCAAGGCAGCCTGGATTATCGGCTGAAGAGCAAATTCAGATAGCAAAACAGATGCGCGACCTCTTAAAACAGAATGTTTCCGCATCAAACCCGACCTCAGCTGGCGTGTGAGGTCATAGCTCGGGTATAATCCTCGGCTTGTTTTTTGCCCGCCAAGACCTTCAGTGGATAGGGTGTTATGTCCGGAAAAGCGCAACAGCAGTCTCGTATCAAAGAGTTGATCACACTGGGTCGTGAGCAGGGTTACCTGACTTACGCGGAGGTCAACGACCACCTGCCTGAGGATATTTCAGATCCAGAGCAGGTGGAAGACATCATCCGCATGATTAACGACATGGGGATCAACGTATTCGAAACTGCGCCAGATAAGGATTCCCTTATGCTGGCCGACGCCGATACCGACGAAGCCGCCGCTGAAGAAGCTGCCGCCGCGTTGGCTGCGGTGGAGACCGATATCGGTCGCACGACGGACCCTGTGCGCATGTATATGCGTGAAATGGGTACGGTCGAGCTGCTGACACGTGAAGGCGAAATTGAAATCGCCAAACGTATCGAAGAGGGCATCCGTGAAGTGATGGGCGCAATCGCGCACTTCCCAGGCACGGTTGACCACATTCTCTCCGAGTACACCCGTGTGACCACCGAAGGTGGCCGCCTCTCCGACGTCCTGAGCGGTTACATCGACCCGGATGACGGCATTGCGCCGCCTGCCGCCGAAGTGCCACCGCCTGTCGATGCGAAAGCCGCGAAAGCCGACGACGATTCCGATGACGACGATGCTGAAGCCAGCAGCGACGATGAAGAAGAAGTCGAAAGCGGTCCGGACCCGATCATCGCTGCCCAGCGCTTCGGTGCGGTTTCCGATCAAATGGAAATCACCCGCAAGGCCCTGAAAAAGCACGGTCGCGCCAACAAGCAGGCCATTGCCGAGCTGCTGGCACTGGCTGAGCTGTTCATGCCAATCAAGCTGGTACCGAAGCAATTCGAAGGCTTGGTTGAACGCGTTCGCAGCGCCCTTGAGCGCCTACGTGCACAAGAGCGTGCAATCATGCAGCTCTGTGTTCGTGATGCACGCATGCCACGTACAGACTTCCTGCGCCAGTTCCCGGGCAACGAAGTGGACGAAAGCTGGACCGACGCACTGGCCAAAGGCAAGGCGAAGTACGCTGAAGCCATCGGTCGCCTGCAACCGGACATCATTCGCTGCCAGCAGAAGCTGAGCGCGCTTGAGGCCGAAACCGGTCTGACGATTGCCGAAATCAAGGACATCAACCGTCGCATGTCGATCGGTGAGGCCAAGGCCCGCCGCGCGAAGAAAGAGATGGTTGAAGCCAACTTGCGTCTGGTGATCTCCATCGCCAAGAAGTACACCAACCGTGGCCTGCAATTCCTCGACCTGATCCAGGAAGGCAACATCGGCTTGATGAAGGCTGTGGACAAGTTCGAATACCGTCGCGGCTACAAGTTCTCGACTTATGCCACCTGGTGGATCCGTCAGGCGATCACTCGCTCGATCGCCGACCAGGCCCGCACCATCCGTATTCCGGTGCACATGATCGAGACCATCAACAAGCTCAACCGTATTTCCCGGCAGATGCTGCAGGAAATGGGTCGCGAACCGACCCCGGAAGAGCTGGGCGAGCGCATGGAAATGCCTGAGGATAAAATCCGCAAGGTATTGAAGATCGCTAAAGAGCCGATCTCCATGGAAACCCCGATTGGTGATGACGAAGACTCCCACCTGGGTGACTTCATCGAAGACTCGACCATGCAGTCGCCAATTGATGTCGCCACCGTTGAGAGCCTTAAAGAAGCGACTCGCGATGTACTGTCCGGCCTCACTGCCCGTGAAGCCAAGGTACTGCGCATGCGTTTCGGCATCGACATGAATACCGACCACACCCTTGAGGAAGTCGGTAAGCAGTTTGACGTGACCCGCGAGCGGATCCGTCAAATCGAAGCCAAGGCGTTGCGCAAGTTGCGCCACCCGACGCGAAGCGAGCATCTGCGCTCCTTCCTCGACGAGTGATACCAAAACCCCCGGCCTAGTCCGGGGGTTTTGTTTTGCCTAGATAAAAATCCCCGCTTCACCCCTCCTGCGAAATGCCCGTCTACACTCGAAACATTCCCCGTGCCATAACGAGACCGTTATGCCCAGTTTGCCGACCGTGATACTGCTGTCGCTGCTGACCTGGACCGCAACGGCTGGCGCGTTGACTCTCACTGATGATGAGCGTGGCTGGTTGGCGGACCATCAGGAGCTGCGCCTGGGGGTGGACACTTCGTGGCCGCCCTTTGAATACCGTGACGAGAATGGCCGCTACCAGGGCCTGGCTGCGGACTATGTCCGCCTGATTCAGGATCGCCTGGGCATCAAGATAAAACTGATCGAACCAGCAAGCTGGGGCCAGGTGTTGGAGCAGGCTCGAAACAGTCAACTCGATCTCATACCGGGTGTTATGTCCACACCGGAGCGCCAGAACTATCTGGCCTTTACTCGACCTTACATCGACTTTCCGATGGTTATCCTTGCCCACGAAGGTGGGGCGCGCCCGCGCACGCTCAAGGAGCTCTATGGGTTGAAAATTGCCGTAGTGGAACACTACGCCCCTCATGAATTACTGCGTACCCATCATCCCGATATCAATCTGGTCGCCTTGCCCAATGTCAGCTCCACGCTACAGGCGCTGGCCACCGGGAAGGTGGACGCCGTAGTCAGCGACCTGGCCTCCAGCGTCTGGAGCCTGCGCGAACTCAAACTCGAAGGCTTGTATGTCAGTGGTGAAACGCCCTACCGCTATCAACTGGCGATGGGCGTACCCCGTAACGACAAAATGCTGGTAAGCATCCTCGATAAAGTACTGGCGGACCTCAGCCCTGACGAAACCAGCGCAATCCAACACCATTGGGTGGGTAACTTCTCGGATAACCGCACTTTCTGGAACGATCTGCTGCTGTACGGCCTGCCCGCACTGCTATTGGTGAGCGCCGTATTGATCATCGCGATTCGGATCAATCGCCGGCTCAGCTCGGAGATTTCCCGCCGCGTCGCACTTGAACAAGAACTGCGCAGCAGCGAATACCACTACCGCAGCCTGGTGGAGAGTTTGTCGGCCATTGCCTGGGAAGCCAGCATCGCTGATTTCACCTACAGCTATGTGTCCCCCCACGCCGAGGAACTGCTGGGCTATCCACGCGCCCATTGGCTGATTCCAGGATTCTGGCGCAATATCATCCACCCCGCCGACCTGACCCGCACCGAAGCCTATTGCCATCGTGAAACCCGCGCCAAGCGCGATCACAGCGTTGACTACCGCGTAATCACTGCCGACGGCCGCTGCCTGTGGGTACGCGACATCGTTAGCCTGATCGAACACGGCCATGAGCCCGTCCTGCGCGGCTTGATGATTGATATCAGCGAAGCCAAGCGCACCGAAGAGGCGCTGCAGCTGTCCGAGCAGAAGTTCGCTTCGGTGTTCCAGCAATGCCCTGACATTCTGGTGATTGCCCGTTTCAGCGATGGACGTCTGCTGGAGGTCAATAAAGCGTTTGAAGACCAGATCGGCTTAAGCGCTGCTCAAGTACTGGGCAAAACCGCCACTGAATTGAACATCTGGGGTATCGACGACGCAGGGCCCGACTTGCTGCACCGCGTGCAGACCACCAGCATTCGCAACCTGGAAATGTCCTTTCGACGTAGCAACGGCCAAGTCTTCACCGGGCTGATTTCCGCGGAGCCGTTCCAGCTCGACACAGTGGAAGCCATTGTCGTGGTGGTGCGCGACATCACCCAGCTCAAGGAAACCCAGCAACAGCTGCAAACCTCCGAAGAGAAATTCGCCAAGGCCTTTCATGCCTCGCCCGATGGCTTGCTGCTCAGCCGCCAGCGCGACGGGCTGCTGATTGAGGTCAATGAAGGTTTCAGCCGCATCACCGGCTTCACCGCTGCCACGTCCATCGATCAGACCGCCTTGGAACTGGGGATTTGGGTCGACCTCAACGAACGCAAACACCTGCTGGAACTGATGCGCCGCGACGGGTTTGTGCGCGATTTCATCTGTCATATCCGCCGTGCCGACGGCCTGATACGCCTGTGCGAACTATCCAGCCGCCCGCTACCCATCGGCGACGAGGACTGCATGCTCACCATTGCCCGGGACATCACTGAACGCCAGCTGATGCAAGAGAAGCTGCAGCAGGCCGCCACCGTGTTCGAGAGCACCGCCGAAGGCGTCCTGATTACCGACACTCGGCAGAACATCAGCGCCGTCAACCGTGCCTTCAGCGAGATCACCGGCTACAGCGAGGCCGAAGCCTTGGGCCAGACACCACGCCTGCTGGCCTCCGGTCTGCATGACAGCGCCTTCTATGCGGCGATGTGGCATCAGTTGACCACTCACGGGCACTGGCAGGGCGAGATTTCCAACCGGCGCAAGAGCGGCGAGCTCTACCCCAGCTGGTTGACCATCAGCGCCGTGCGTAACCGTGACAATGTCGTTACCCACTTTGTGGCGGTTTTCGCCGATATCTCCAGCCTCAAACTGGCCCAGGCCAGACTCGACTACCAGGCCCACCATGACCCCCTCACCGGCCTGCCCAACCGCACGCTGTTTGAAAACCGGCTACAAGCCGCGCTCAACGGCCATCAGCAAACCGGCAAACAAGGCGCTGTGCTGTTCCTCGACCTCGATCGCTTCAAGCACATCAATGACAGTCTCGGCCACCCTGTCGGCGACCTGCTGCTTAAAGGCATCGCGCTGCGCCTCAAGGAGCAACTGCGCGACATCGACACCGTCGCGCGTCTGGGCGGCGACGAATTCATCATCCTGTTACCCGGCCTGCAACATGAAGGCGATGCCGAGCACTTGGCCAATAAGCTGCTGGCATGCTTCACGCCGCCGTTCCAGGCCGGTGAGCATGAGTTCTTTATCAGCGCCAGCATCGGCACCAGCCTCTATCCCCAGGACGGCACTGACGTCGCCACCCTGGTCAAGAACGCCGATGCCGCGATGTACCGCTCCAAGGCCAAGGGGCGTAATCGTGTCGAGTGCTATACCCGCGACCTCACCGTTCAAGCCAAGGAGCGCGTAGCCTTGGAACATGAGCTGCGCCGTGCCATCGAGCGCAATGAGTGCAGTCTCTACTACCAACCCAAACTCTGCCTGAAGACCCACGCCCTGATTGGCGCCGAAGCCTTGATCCGCTGGCACCACCCAACCTTTGGCGACGTGCCGCCCGAACACTTCATCCCGCTTGCCGAAGAGAACGGCATGATCCTGCAGATCGGCGACTGGGTGCTGGAACAAGCCTGTCGCCAGCTTCACGCCTGGCAAGGCACGTTCGACGATTTCGGCCCGCTGTCGGTCAACCTCGCCGGCGCACAGTTGCGTCATCCCAACCTGCTGCCGCGCATCGAACAACTGCTGCACGACTACCGCCTGGAGCCCGGCTGCCTGCAACTGGAGATCACCGAAAACTTCATCATGAGCCAGGCCGAAGAAGCCCTTGATGTGCTGCACGAACTCAAACGTTTGGGCGTTCAATTGGCGATCGACGACTTCGGCACTGGGTATTCCTCCCTCAGCTACCTCAAACGCCTGCCGCTGGATTTCCTCAAGATCGACCAATCCTTCGTTCGCGGCCTGCCCGACGACCCCCACGACGCCGCCATCGTGCGCGCCATTATCGCCCTGGGCCACAGCATGCAATTCACCATCATTGCCGAAGGCGTGGAAAACCCCGCACAACAAGCCTTCCTTGCCGACGAAGGCTGCGAACAGATGCAAGGCTACATCGTCAGCCTGCCTTTGCCGCCGGAGCTTTTTGCCGCCACGTTCCTTCGTATGACAGTTGAGGACTTTTCGGATAGCACAGCGAGGAAACCATCGCTATAATCCGCGACCTGTTAAGGGCCTATAGCTCAGTTGGTCAGAGCAGAGGACTCATAATCCTTTGGTCCACGGTTCAAGTCCGTGTGGGCCCACCAACTCCAAAGCCGCGCATTGCGCGGCTTTCGCGTTTCTGGCGTTTGATAAACAGCAGCCAATAATCTCAAAAAGCCTGATTCCGCCCACAAAACGTCCATAGCTCACTTGGCGAACAACTGCCCAATATCTTTGAACGCCTTGAATTCCAGTGCATTCCCGCACGGATCCAACAGGAACAACGTGGCCTGCTCCCCCACCTGCCCCCTGAAGCGAATATGCGGTTCCAGCACGAATTTCGTCTGCCTGGCTTGCAGGCGCTCGGCCAGGGCATGCCAGTCTTCCCACCCCAACACCACACCAAAATGCGGCACGGGCACGTCGTGGCCGTCGACTGCGTTAGTGTGCGCCGCTTGCTGGGACGCGGTCTGCGGGTGTTCGTGGATCACCAGTTGATGGCCGAAGAAGTTGAAGTCGACCCAGTGTTCGCTGGAACGCCCTTCCTCCAGGCCGAAGACCTCACGGTAGAAGTACCGCGCGGCCGCCAGATCGAATACAGGAATTGCCAGGTGAAAAGGAGCGAGTGCCATCAGGTCAACCCTCTTTTGGATTTTTGAATGCCTGGGAGTTTAGCCTTGCTCCCGCCGATGCAAAGACGATAGTTTTCGCGCCGAGCTCAAATAATTTCGATGATTTAAGGGGCCGAAGCTGCGCGAGTCGCAGCCCTCGTCTCGGTCTCTCGCCATGGCACCTTTGCGGCCACCAGGCTACTTGCTGGCTGGCGCAAGCCTGTAACATGCCCGCCTATCGCCGCCTTCACTGGAGTTCTGCCCTTGTCTGTCCTGGATGAAATCGATCGCCAACTGATCGCCGCGCTGCAGATCAACGCCCGCGAAAGCGTGGCCATGCTGGCCCGCCAACTGGGCATCGCGCGCACTACGGTCACCTCGCGCCTGGCGCGCCTGGAGAAAACCCAAGTGATCACCGGTTATGGCGTGCGCCTGGGCCAGCGCGTGGTGGATGGCGGCCTGCAGGCCTATGTTGGCATCACCGTACAGCCGCGCTCCGGTAAAGAAGTACTGCGCAGGCTCAGCGCCATGGCTCAGGTGCAACAGCTGTGCGCGGTGAGCGGCGAGTTCGATTATGTGGCCTGGTTGCGCACCGATTCGCCGGAACAGTTGGACCAACTGCTGGACCAGATCGGCAGCGTCGACGGTGTGGAGAAAACCACCACGTCGATCATCCTCAGTAACAAATTGGATCGCGGCCAGCCAATTTGACTAATCATCTCGTCATATTGACTAAAATCAATCCAATCCGACGACACATTGCGTCTTATTAACGATCACAACCCTCCCTAAACTGGCTGCCATCTTTTCCTATACTCAGCGGGTCGCGTCCCGCCAAGCCGTCAGTAAGGTCAGCCATGAGCATTCCGTCCAGCACCATCAGCAAGACCAATCGCCACCCCGCAGACGGCAAAAAACCCATCACCATCTTTGGCCCGGACTTTCCGTTTGCGTTCGATGACTGGATCGAACATCCAGCCGGCCTGGGCAGCATTCCCGCCGAACACCATGGCGCCGAAGTGGCGATCGTCGGCGCCGGCATCGCCGGGCTGGTTGCGGCTTACGAGCTGATGAAGCTGGGCCTCAAACCGGTGGTGTATGAAGCCTCGAAAATGGGCGGCCGCTTGCGTTCCCAGGCGTTTGAAGGGGCCGAAGGCATCATTGCCGAACTCGGCGGCATGCGCTTCCCGGTGTCGTCCACCGCTTTCTACCACTATGTAGACAAACTGGGGCTGGACACCAAACCGTTCCCCAACCCACTGACGCCCGCCTCCGGCAGTACCGTGATCGACCTCGAAGGTCAGACCCACTACGCACAAAAATTGTCGGATCTGCCGGCCCTGTTCCAGGAAGTGGCTGACGCCTGGGCCGATGCGCTGGAGGCCGGTTCGCAGTTCGGCGATATCCAGCAGGCCATCCGCGACCGCGACGTACCGCGCCTCAAGGCCCTGTGGAACAAGCTGGTGCCGTTGTGGGACGACCGCACGTTCTATGATTTTGTCGCCACTTCCAAAGCCTTCGCCAAACTGTCGTTTCACCACCGCGAAGTGTTCGGCCAGGTCGGTTTCGGCACCGGCGGCTGGGACTCGGACTTCCCCAACTCGATGTTGGAGATCTTCCGCGTGGTGATGACCAACTGCGACGACCACCAGCACCTGGTGGTCGGCGGCGTGGCCCAAGTGCCCATGGGCATCTGGCGCCATGTGCCGGAACGTTGCGCCCACTGGCCGGCGGGCACCAGCCTCAGCACACTGCACCGTGGCGCGCCACGGGCTGGGGTTAAGCGTATCGCCCACGCCGCCAATGGCCGCTTTGCCGTCACCGACACCTACGGCGACACCCGCGAATACGCTGCCGTGCTGACCACCTGCCAGAGCTGGCTGCTGACTACCCAGATCGAGTGCGATGAAACCCTGTTCTCGCAAAAGATGTGGATGGCACTGGACCGCACTCGCTACATGCAGTCCTCGAAAACCTTCGTAATGGTCGACCGCCCGTTCTGGAAGGACAAAGATCCGGAAACCGGCCGCGACCTGATGAGCATGACCCTCACCGACCGCCTGACCCGGGGCACTTACCTGTTCGACAATGGCGACGACAAGCCTGGGGTGATCTGCCTGTCCTACTCGTGGATGAGCGATGCGCTGAAGATGCTGCCGCAGCCCATCGATAAACGGGTGAAACTGGCTCTGGACGCGTTGAGCAAGATCTACCCGAAAGTCGACATCAAGGCGCGCATCATCGGCGACCCGATCACCGTGTCCTGGGAGGCCGACCCGCATTTCCTCGGTGCTTTCAAAGGTGCGCTGCCTGGGCACTATCGTTATAACCAGCGCATGTATGCGCACTTTATGCAAAAGGACATGCCTGCCGAACAACGCGGGATCTTCATCGCCGGGGACGACGTGTCCTGGACACCCGCATGGGTGGAAGGCGCGGTGCAAACCTCACTGAATGCCGTATGGGGCATCATGAATCACTTTGGCGGTCGCACTCACCCCGAAAACCCGGGGCCAGGAGATGTGTTCGACGAGATCGGGCCAATCGCCCTCGCCGATTAAGGAGCCAGGCCATGCGTGTTGCGATCTACCAATGCCCACCGCTGCCGCTGGATGTGGCCGCGAACCTTAAACGCTTGCACACCGTGGCGCACGAGGCATCCGGCAGCGCCGATGTGCTGGTGCTGCCGGAGATGTTTCTGACCGGCTATAACATCGGGGCCAAAGCCGCCGGGGCGCTGGCCGAAGCGCCGGACGGGGACTCGGCGCAAGCGATTGCCAAGCTGGCGAAAAACGCCGGCCTGGCCATCCTGTATGGCTACCCGGAACGGGCCGATGACGGGCAGATCTACAACGCCGCGCAACTGATCGACGCCAACGGTCAGCGTCTGTGCAATTACCGCAAGACTCATTTGTTCGGCGATCTGGACCACTCGATGTTCAGTGCCGGGAACGATGATTTCCCGGTGGTGGAACTCAACGGCTGGAGGCTCGGGATACTGATCTGTTACGACTTGGAGTTCCCGGAAAACACCCGGCGCCTGGCCCTGGCCGGCGCCGAACTGATTCTGGTGCCCACCGCGAATATGGTGCCGTTCGATTTCGTCGCCGACGTAACCGTGCGTGCGCGGGCTTTCGAGAACCAGTGCTACGTGGCTTACGCCAACTATTGCGGGAACGAAGAGGACATTCACTATTGCGGGCAGAGCAGCCTGGCAGCACCGAATGGCGAGCGCATCGCCCTCGCAGGTCTGGATGAAGCCTTGATTGTCGGCACCGTTGATCACCAGGCAATCCTCAACGCGCGCATGGCCAATGACTATTTGCAGGACCGTCGCCCCGAGCTGTACGGCACGCTGCACAAGCCCTGATCCCGCAGGTTTGCTAGCATGAGCGCTTCCCACGCTTTGGAAGTGCCCATGCCCGCCCCGGCCTACCCTCACCCTGCCACCCTGACTCTGGCCAACGGCCTGCGTGTCACCCTGCACGCTGCACCCCATTTAAAGCGCTGCGCCGCTGTGGTGCGGGTGGCCGCCGGTAGCCATGACGCGCCCTTGGCGTGGCCGGGGTTGGCGCACTTTCTGGAACACCTGTTGTTCCTGGGGACCGAGCGCTTTCCGACGGGCGAAGGGCTGATGACCTACGTGCAGCAGCATGGCGGACAGGTCAACGCCAGCACCCGTGAACGCACCACCGAATTTTTCTTCGAACTGCCGGTGTCGAACGTTGCACAAGGGCTGGAGCGGTTGGCGGATATGCTGGCGCGCCCACGCCTGGCACTGGACGATCAGCTACGGGAGCGCGAAGTGCTGCAAGCGGAGTTCGTCGCCTGGTCCCTAGACGCCAAGGCCCAGCAGCAAGTGGCCTTGCTCGAAGGTGTGGCGAACGGCCATCCGCTGCGCGACTTCCATGCCGGCAACCGGGATAGCCTGCCGGTGGAAACCGAGGCCTTTCAGCAAGGCTTGAGAACATTTCACGCGCAGTTCTATCAGAGCGGGCAGATGACACTGAGCCTGGCCGGGCCCCAACCGCTGGATCAACTCCAAGCCCTGGCGCACCGTTTCGGCGAAATCATCATTCCCGGTTCCGGACACCCACAGGTGGCACCACCAGCCCTGATGCAAAGCCAGCCCCAGGCTTATCGCCATGTCGCCGGAAAGCATCTGCACCACGTCATCGCCTGCAACGCACCACGCGAAGCCCTGGAGTTCCTGTGCACCTGGCTCAACAACCCAGCGCCCGGCGGACTATTGGCTGAACTGCAAGCCCAAGGCCTGGCCACCGCGTTGCACGCCAGCGTGCTCTACCACTTCGCCGGGCAGGCGCTGTTGGACATCGACGTTACGCTCAGCCAGCCAGGCGAGCCGGCGGCTCAGGTTGAAGCGTTGCTGCACGACTGGCTGGGCTTTTTCGCACACAGTGATTGGACGTCACTGCGCGAAGAGTTCACCCGATTGACCGCGCGCCAGCGGCAGGTCCAGGGCGCATTGGCCCTGGCCCGCAACGACCGCGAAGCCCTGTCGGATCAGGACATCACCGCGCTGCACACGCTGCTGGATTCACTGCACCTGCCATCCGCTCGACACTTATGGCAACTGCCCCCCCACAACCCTTTCCTGCGCCCGCCGGTCAAAGACCAACGCGCCGGCTTGATTCGTGGCCAGACCAGCGCCCATCGCGGCTTGCGCACCTTTGCCCAGGACCGCTCGCGGGGCCGTAGGGACGCAGCCGCGCTGACCTTCAGCCAGGCCCTACCCATAGACAGCCAGGAAGGTGCGCTGTATTTGAACTGGCGATTTGACTCGCACGCGCCATCCGGGCTGGAAGGTGCGCTGCATGCTTTGAGCGAAAACGCTCGCCAAGCGGGGCTTGAGTTGACCGTTGAAACGATCGGTCATGATTGGCGGGTCAGTCTGGTCGGGCTTCACGCGCTCATGCCGACGGTACTTGAAGCGTTAGCGCAAAATCTGACGCAAGCACAGGAAACACCCGACACCACGCCGCCGCTGCTCGCCATTCGTACGCTGCTTAAAGCGCTGCCCGCCTGCTGCGCAGAGACCACGGCCGCAGATGCAAATAACACCGTGTCCTGGAGCACCGCGCGTTGGCATGGGCTGGGAGTAGGTTTGCCGCCGGCGTGCGAGGCGCTGATAAAGACAGCGGCCGCGCGACTGCCGGGGCAACCGACGAGCATTGAACGCCATACCCGTGACCTCAAAGGCCAACGCGTATGGCATGAGGTCAACACTGGCGCCAGCGAAGCGGCCCTGCTGCTGTTCTGTCCGACACCCAGCCCCTCCCTGGCGGATGAAGCCGCGTGGCGCCTGCTCGCTCATCGGGTCCAGGAGCCGTTTTACCAACGCCTGCGGGTGGAACAGCAGATCGGCTACGCCGTGTTCAGTGGTATCCGACAGATCAGCGGGCAGACCGGCCTGTTGTTTGGCGTGCAATCGCCCCATCTGTCGCTGGATGAAATTGTGCAGCACCTGCACAGTTTCCTGGCGCAGCTGCCTGGGCTGATCGAAGGCGACACCGACTTGGGCAACGCGGCCCTGGCGCAGCAGTTCGCTGTCGATACCCTTCCCACCGCACAGGCGGCGCAACTGATCTGGCACGCGCACCTGGCGGGCCATCCGTCGGATTACCTGGCGCTGCTTCAACAACACATCCGCGACTGTACGCCCCCAGACCTGCAGCACGCCGCCCAGCAGTTGAACCACGCCGTCGGTGGCTGGCACTGCGTAGCCAACGGCCCACACACGACGAACGCCTGGCCGCTCAAAAATTGATCATTGCCAACCCTGCAACAGCCTTTTTCCATCAAGACAGCGCTAACTTGAAAAGAATTAAGTAACATTCCCACGCACGCATCTGAACATCTCCGACAGGAGGTGGACTATATGTATTACTTGGTAGTAAACGTCCCATCACTTCGTAGGAGTAAGAATATGACCTGGTCCAAACCTGCTTACACTGATCTGCGCATCGGTTTCGAAGTCACCATGTACTTCGCCAGCCGTTAATCCGCTGGGTATTACAACGCCTCGGTTCGCCCGGGGCGTTTTTGTTTTGAGCTTTGTTTGATGGAGCGACCATGTTTGTCCAGATCCTAGGTTCCGCCGCCGGCGGCGGTTTCCCGCAGTGGAACTGCAATTGCGTGAACTGCGCAGGCTTTCGTGACGGTAGCCTGAGGGCCCACGCGCGCACCCAGTCGTCCATCGCGATTTCCGATGACGGCGTCAATTGGGTGCTGTGCAATGCCTCGCCGGATATTCGTGCGCAACTGCAAGGCTTCGCGCCCATGCAACCGGGCCGCGCCCTGCGTGACACCGGCATCAGCGCGATCATCCTGATGGACAGCCAGATCGACCACACCACCGGCCTGCTGAGCCTGCGCGAGGGCTGCCCGCACCAAGTGTGGTGCACCGACATGGTCCACGAGGACCTGAGCAGCGGCTTCCCGTTGTTCACCATGCTGACCCATTGGAACGGTGGCCTGGCCTGGAACCGTATCGAATTGGATGCCAGCTTCACCATCCCTGCTTGCCCCAACCTGCGTTTCACTCCGCTGCCCTTGCGCAGCGCGGCGCCGCCCTACTCGCCGCACCGCTTCGACCCACACCCGGGCGACAATATCGGTCTGATCGTCGAAGACCTGCGCACCGGCGGCAAACTCTTCTATGCCCCGGGCCTGGGCAAAGTCGATGCGCCATTGCTGGACATCATGGCCAGCAGCGATTGCCTGCTGGTGGACGGCACGATGTGGGACGACGATGAAATGCAGCGCCGTGGCGTCGGCACCCGTACCGGCCGCGAGATGGGCCACCTGGCACAGAACGGCCCCGGCGGCATGCTGGAAGTGCTTGAGCAGTTGCAACAGCAGCGCAAGGTGCTTATCCACATCAACAACACCAACCCAATCCTCGACGAAGATTCCCCCGAGCGGGCTGAGCTGGTACGGCGCAATGTGGAAGTGGCTTACGACGGCATGAGCATTGAATTGTAGGAGCAAGCGAAATGACTGATACACCGCTGACGCGCGAAGCATTCGAACAGGCCCTGCGGGCCAAGGGCGCCTTCTATCATATTCATCACCCCTACCATGTGGCGATGTACGAAGGCCGCGCCACCCGCGAGCAGATCCAGGGCTGGGTTGCCAACCGCTTCTACTACCAGGTGAACATTCCGCTGAAGGACGCCGCAATCCTGGCCAACTGTCCGGACCGTGAAATCCGTCGCGAGTGGATCCAGCGCCTGCTCGACCACGATGGAGCGCCCGGTGAAGACGGCGGCATCGAAGCCTGGCTGCGCCTGGGCCAGGCCGTGGGTCTGGACCCCGACCAACTGCGTTCCCAGGAACTGGTACTGCCCGGCGTGCGCTTTGCGGTGGACGCTTACGTCAACTTCGCCCGCCGCGCCAGCTGGCAGGAAGCGGCCAGCAGCTCGCTGACCGAACTGTTCGCGCCGCAGATCCACCAGTCGCGCCTCGACAGCTGGCCACAGCATTACCCATGGATCGACCCGGCCGGCTACGAATACTTCCGTACCCGTCTGGGCCAGGCTCGCCGCGATGTGGAACACGGTCTGGCGATTACCCTGCAGCACTACACCACCCGTGAAGGCCAGGAGCGCATGCTGGAAATTCTCCAGTTCAAACTGGACATTCTGTGGAGCATGCTGGACGCCATGAGCATGGCCTATGAACTGAACCGCCCGCCGTATCACAGCGTGACCGACCAGCGGGTGTGGCATAAAGGGATCACCCTATGAGCTTTGATCGCAGCAAGACACCCACCTGGCGTCCGGGTTATCGATTCCAATACGAGCCGGCGCAAAAGGGCCATGTGCTGCTCTATCCCGAGGGCATGATCAAGCTCAACGACAGCGCGGCGTTGATCGGGGGGTTGATCGACGGTGAGCGCGACGTCGCGGCGATCATCGCCGAGCTGGATAAACAGTTCCCCGGCGTGCCAGAGCTGGGTGACGACATCGAGCAATTCATGGAGGTCGCCCGTGCAGAGCACTGGATTACCCTTGCCTGAGAAACCGCCGATTGGTCTGCCGCTTTGGCTGTTGGCTGAGCTGACCTATCGTTGCCCGCTCCAATGTCCGTACTGCTCCAACCCGCTGGACTTCGCCGAGCAGGGCAAGGAGCTGAGCACTGAGCAATGGTTCAAGGTGTTTCGCGAAGCCCGCGAGATGGGCGCCGCGCAACTGGGTTTTTCCGGGGGCGAACCGCTGGTGCGCCAAGACCTTGCGGAGCTGATCGGCGAAGCGCGCAGGCTAGGGTTCTATACCAACCTCATCACCTCCGGCATCGGCCTGACCGAGCAGAAGATCAGCGACTTCAAGAAAGCCGGCCTGGATCATATCCAGATCAGCTTCCAGGCCAGCGACGAACAGGTGAACAACCTGCTGGCCGGCTCGAAAAAAGCCTTTGCGCAAAAGCTGGAAATGGCCCGCGCGGTAAAGGCACATGGCTATCCGATGGTGCTGAACTTCGTCACCCATCGGCACAATATCGACAAGATCGACCGCATTATCGAGCTGTGCATCGCCTTGGAAGCGGATTTCGTCGAACTCGCCACCTGCCAGTTCTACGGCTGGGCGCAGCTCAATCGTGTGGGGCTTTTGCCGACTCGGGAGCAACTGGTACGCGCCGAGCGCATTACCAATGAATACCGCGCCAAGCTCGAAGCCGAAGGCCATCCGTGCAAATTGATCTTCGTAACGCCGGACTACTATGAGGAGCGCCCGAAAGCCTGCATGAACGGCTGGGGCAGTATCTTTCTGACGGTGACGCCGGACGGCACTGCACTGCCTTGTCACGGCGCCCGACAAATGCCGGTGCAATTTCCCAATGTGCGCGACCACAGCATGCAGCACATCTGGTACGACTCTTTCGGTTTCAATCGCTTTCGCGGCTACGACTGGATGCCCGAGCCGTGTCGTTCATGCGATGAGAAGGAAAAAGACTTCGGTGGCTGCCGCTGCCAGGCGTTCATGCTCACGGGCGATGCCAGCAATGCCGACCCGGTGTGCAGCAAGTCCGAGCATCACGGCATCATCCTCAATGCACGGGAAGAAGCCGAACACGCCACCCAGACCATCGAGCAACTGGCCTTTCGCAACGAGCGCAACTCACGGCTCATCGCGAAAGGCTGAAGCCTCAACGCTTGGCGATGATATACACCGCATGGACGATGCCTGGGATGTAACCGCACAGGGTCAGCAGAATATTCAGCCAGAACGCGCCGCCGAAACCTACCTGCAGGAACACACCCAATGGCGGCAACAGAATGGCGATGATGATACGAATGAAATCCATGGGTCAGCTCCAATCAATCGGCTCGTGCGAGCCGTGTAGCTAATCGACCTTGGGTGTTCGTGAGGGTTCAGTGGATCTGGCACGAAGCCATGCGTTAACGATCAGGCAAAAAAACACCCCCAGCCAAAAGAATCAGGCTGGGGGCGTTGCGGATACCGCGAGACGGTTCAGGAATTGGGGTTAAACGGCAATGCCTTTGCGGCACTGCAATTGCGCGGTGCGCACGCGGGAGAAGGCGCGGGCCAGACGCAGGAGCATTTCGTCGATGTTGCTTTTGCTCACGGTCAGCGCGGGGGTGAAGCGCAGGCAGTCGGGCTGTGGCGCGGTGAGGATCAGTCCTTCATGCAATGCCGCGTTGACCACTGCATCCGCGGAGTCTTCCGACAACGTCAGCCCCCATAGCAGGCCTTGTCCGCGCAGGGCGCCATGGTTATAGCGGTAAGCCAGGCGAGCCAGGCCTTCGCTCAGATAGAGGCCGGTCTCACACACCTGCTCAAGAAAACCGTGTTCCAGCACGCTGTTGAGAACGGCGACACCGGCCGCCGCCATCAGCGCATTGCCATGATGGGTGCCTTCCAGCTCGCCGACGTCGAAGCAGCACGCGTTGCCACGCGCCAGCAGCGCCGCCAACGGCACACCGCCGCCCAAGCCCTTGCCCAGGGTGATGATGTCGGCGCGCACGCCATAACGCTGCTCGGCCAGTAATGTTCCGCAACGGCCGATGCCGGTTTGCACCTCGTCGAGGATCAGCAAAATCCCTAATTCCCGGCACAGCCGTTCGACGCCCTTGAGGTAGTGCTCGCTGGCGGGCACCACGCCGGCGCCCTGGATCGGCTCAAGCATGATCGCCACCGTCTGAGCGTCCACGGCCGCGTGCAACGCCGGCAAATCGTTAAATGGCACATGACTGAAGCCTGGCAATTGCGGCTCAAAGCGGTTTTCCTGGGCACCAGCCGAAGCGGCGAGTGCCGCAAAGCTGCGGCCATGTCGAGCGTTGCTCGCACTGATAATGCGATAGGCCCCGCCGCGGTGCAGTTGGCCCCACTTACGCGCCAGCTTGACGGCGGCTTCACACGCCTCCGCGCCGCTATTAAGCAGGTACGCCTGGTCGCTGCCAGTGCGATGGCACAAGCGTTCGACCAAATTGAGTTGCGCACGGTTGTGCAGGGCCATGCCGGGGTTGATCAATGCTTGGGTCTGGTCGGCCAGGGCGTTGATCAACACCTGTGGGCTGTGGCCGAGGCTGTTGGCGGCATTGCCCTGACTGAAATCCAGATAGGCGCGGTCGTCGCTGTCCCACAACCAAGAGCCCTGGCCGCGTACGAACACTTGCGGGGGCTTGGCAACGGTGGGCATCAGCGCATCACTGGACGATTCATCAGGCGCCGAATCCAGTACCAAGTCATCCAGGCTTGGCGCGGGCCGGCGCAAGGTAAACAGATTCACACTTCACCCCCGACAGCAAGCGGATATTGCCCACTCACGACTTGGATGTTTTTTGAGTTGCCTATGTAAACGCTATTAAAAAGAACGCTGCTCATTGCACGATCCGGCCCTGTAAGCCCTGCGAATAGGCGCTAGACTAGGCGCCCCGGCGGCCTTCGGCCATTTCGTTTTTCCAGCTTTTTCGATAAGCAAACCTTATGGATTTTAAGCAACTGCGTTATTTCGTCGCGGTGTATGAAGAAGGCCATGTGGGCCGAGCCGCAGAACGTCTCTCGATCTCTCAGCCGGCGCTGTCGCAGCAGATCCGCCATCTGGAACAGCACTTGGACGTAAGCCTGTTCGAACGCAGCAGCAAACGCCTGCTGCCGACGCTGGCGGCGCACACGCTGTATAACCATGCACTGCCGCTGATCGATGGCATGCAACACGCCGTCGAAGCGTTGCGCAACTTCAAAGGCCAGGCATTGCGCACGTTGGCCATCGGCGTGCTGCAAACCGTGCATACCAGCCTGGTGCCACAGATGCTCGAACGGGTGCGCAAGGCCCAACCGCATCTGGTGGTGCAAATCTACGAATTGACCGGGCTGGAGATTGAACGGCGACTGCTCAACGGCTCGCTGGACATAGGCATCAGCTACCTGCCGCCGCGTCAGCCGGGGTTGCAAGGCGTGTTGCTGTACGAAGATGAGCTGAAGATGGTGATCCCTGAGGATCATCCTTTGCGGGAATTCAAGAAAGTGTCGCTGAAACAGGCGGCTGAGTTGCCGATGTTGCTGCTGGGGGAAGAGTTTCAGATCCGACAAATCTGGCAAGGCCAACTTGCCAACCTCGGGCGGCGCCCGCAGGTACAGGCCGAACTCAATACCATGGTGGGGATTCTCGACAGCTTGCCGCACACCCGGTTGGCCACCGTGCTGCCGGGACGCTCCCAGGACGAACACAACAGTCAGTCACTGCTGTGGAAACCCTTGAGCGAACCAAGGGTGCCCTTGAAAGTCGGGCTGGTGTGTCGCGATGTGCAGCGCCAACAGGCAACGATGGCTTTGTTGCGCACCTTGCTTGAAGACGTGATGAACGCCCCGCAGACGCCCGCCTGACTTTTTCGCGGGCAAAAGAAAACCCCGCCGAAGCGGGGTTTTGCAGACTGTTTCCCTGACATCCATTTCACTCCGCCGTCCTGGCAGAATCCTACGTGTCCGTGTTGTTGCTTTGCGCTTCCTGCGCGACGTCCATGTGAAGTAGATTATCGATGGATCCAATGTGGCGATAGAGGACGATTAGCAGCACGTCATGTAAGAGATTGCTTACACGCCCTCCAAGCCTTTAGAACTGGGCTTCATCCAGCAAAAATAGCGATTCGCTACCGGCTTTTACCGACGCACACAACGAGTGGATACGCGGCAGCAGGCGCGCAAAGTAGAAGCGTGCTGTGCCCAATTTGCTGGCGTAGAAGTCGTCCTCGGTTTCCTTGCCCCATGCGGCCTTGGCCATGCGTGCCCACATATAGGCATAGGCCATGTAACCAAACGCATGCAAATACTCCACCGACGCCGCGCCGATTTCGTTCGGGTTGGTTTTGGCGCGATCGAGCACCCAGGCCGTCAGCTCATCCAGGTTATCCACCGCCGTATTCAACGGACGGATGAACTCGCCCAGCTCAGCCCCGGCGGTCGCGGTGAACTGGCGAACCTCGTCGGCGAACAAACGATAGAACGCGCCGCCGCTGCCAACGATCTTGCGCCCCATCAAGTCCAGGGCCTGGATGCCATTGGTGCCTTCGTAGATTTGGGTGATGCGCACATCGCGCACCAATTGTTCCTGGCCCCATTCGCGAATGTAGCCGTGGCCGCCAAACACTTGCTGACCCAGCACGGTGGTTTCCAGGCCCAAGTCGCTGAGGAACGCCTTGGCCACCGGCGTGAGCAAGGCCACCAGGTTGTCGGCGCGCTCGCGGGCGGCGGCATCGTCGCTGAACTTGGCGATATCCAATTGGGTGGCTACGTAGGTGGAGAACGCACGGCCACCTTCGTTCGACGCTTTCATGGTCAGTAGCATGCGGCGCACGTCGGGATGCACGATGATCGGGTCGGCCACTTTGTCTTTGGCCTGGGCGCCGGTCGGCGCACGGCTTTGCAAGCGGTCACGCGCGTACTCGATGGCGTTCTGGTAGGAACGCTCACCGGACGCCAACCCCTGAATACCTACCCCCAGACGCTCGTAGTTCATCATGGTGAACATCGCCGCCAGACCACGGTTCGGCTCGCCCACCAAATAACCCACGGCTTCGTCGAAGTTCATCACGCAGGTAGCGGACGCCTGGATGCCCATCTTGTGTTCGATGGAGCCGCAGCTCACTGGGTTACGCGCGCCCAGGCTGCCATCGGCATTGACCATGAACTTAGGCACCAGGAACAGCGAGATGCCCTTGGGACCGGCCGGCGCATCGGGCAACTTGGCCAACACCAGGTGGATGATGTTTTCGGTCAGGTCGTGCTCGCCGCCGGTGATAAAGATTTTGGTCCCGCTGACCTTGTAGGAACCGTCCGCCTGCGGCTCGGCCTTGGTGCGGATAATCCCCAGGTCGGTACCGGCATGGGCTTCGGTGAGGCACATGGAACCGGCCCACTCGCCGGAATACATCTTCGGCAGGTAGGTGGCTTTCAAGTCTTCGTTGGCGTGGGTCGCGATCGACACGCAGGCGCCGGAGGTCAGCATCGGGTACAGACCGAACGCCAGGCTCGACGAGTTGATCATCTCTTCAACCTGAGCCGACACCGCCTTGGGCATGCCCATGCCGCCAAACGCGGGGTCGCCACCCACGCCCACCCAACCGCCTTCGGCGTAGGTTTTATAGGCCTGTGGGAAACCATCCGGCGTCGATACCACCGTGTCCGCCCAGCGGCAACCTTGCTCATCACCGCCGCGGCTAAGCGGGGCAATGGATTTGGCGGTAACTTTGCCGGCTTCTTCGAGGATCGCCTCAACGGTTTCGGCATCTACGCTGTCTGCCAACGCCGGCAACTGAGCCCAGGTGTTGGCGACGTCGAACACTTCGTTGAGGACGAAGCGCATATCCCGCAGCGGCGCTTTGTAATCAGCCATGGCAAACCTCGTTAGAACGTAAAAGGTGATTCGGTAGGATCGGTTTTACAGGCCCCGAGTGTAACCGAACAACTTTTGAGACACATAGGGTCTACTTGTGACTGACAGGTATTTTTAAGTCACCCAAGCAAAAAAGCTTCCGCAGGCAGACTCATCAGGCAGTCACTCCCCGCCTCCACCGCCGCACGATGGGTGATGGTGCGCGGCAACAGGCGTTTGAAGTAGAACTCGCAGGTGGCCAACTTGGCCTTGGCGAACTCGCCGTCGCTGTGGGACTGCGCGGCAATGGCCATGCGTAGCCACAAGTAGGCGAGGATGATGTACCCGCTGTACATCAAGTAATCCACAGCCGCCGCGCCCACTTCGTCCGGGTTCTTCATCGCGGCCATGCCCACCTTGGTGGTTAACTCGCCCCATTCCTGGTTCAACTGATTGAGCTGCGCCACATACCCCTTGAGCTGCGGGTGCTCGGCATTCGCAGCGCAGAACTTATGCACGATCTTGGTAAACCCACGCAACAACTTACCTTGGCTGCCCAGCACCTTACGGCCCAGCAGGTCGAGGGCCTGGATGCCGTTGGTGCCTTCGTAGATCGGTGCGATCCGCGCATCCCGCGCCAATTGCTCCATGCCCCATTCGCGGATATAGCCGTGACCGCCGAAGATCTGCATGCCGAGGTTGGTCACCTCCAGCCCGGTATCGGTCATGAAGGCTTTGCAGATCGGCGTGAGGAAGGCCAACAGGTCTTCGGCCTCCTGGCGCTGGGCGGCGTCGTCGCCCAGGTGGGCGGTGTCCAGCAGTTGAGCGGTGAAATAGGCCAGCGCCCGATTGCCTTCGTTGAAGGCCTTCATGGTCAACAGCATGCGCCGCACGTCGGCGTGCACGATGATCGGGTCGGCAGGCTTGTCCGGGGCCTTGGGGCCGGTCAGAGAACGCATTTGCAGGCGGTCATTGGCGTACTTGATCGCGCCCTGGAAACTCGCCTCGCCATTGCACAGCCCCTGCATGCCGGTGCCCAGGCGCGCGTGGTTCATCATGGTGAACATGCAGTTGAGGCCTTTGTTGGCCTCGCCGATCAGAAAGCCTTTGGCGCCGTCGAAGTTCAGCACGCACGTAGCCGAGGCCTTGATGCCCATTTTGTGTTCGATGGAGCCGCAGTGCACCGCATTGCGCTCGCCGGAATCAGCGTGGAACTTGGGCACGATAAACAACGAAATACCTTTGGTACCTGCCGGTGCGTCCGGCAGTTTGGCCAGCACCAGGTGGATGATATTGGCGCTCAGATCGTGCTCGCCGGCCGAGATGAAAATCTTGCTGCCGGTGACGGCGTAGCTGCCGTCCGCCTGGGGCACGGCGCGGGTCTTGATCAGGCCCAGGTCGGTGCCGCAGTGGGCTTCGGTCAGGCACATGGTGCCGGTCCATTCGCCGGCGGTGAGTTTGCTCAGGTAGGTGTCTTTCTGTTCGGCGGTGCCATGGGCGTGGATCGCCGACATGGCGCCGTGAGTCAGGCCGGGGTACATGCCCCACGACGTATTGCTGGAGCCGATCATCTCGCTGAGCACCAGGCCCAGTGATTGCGGCAAGCCTTGACCGCCGTAGGCCGGGTCGGCCGCGACACCGTGCCAGCCACCTTCCACATACTGGGCGAACGCTTCTTTGAAGCCCTTGGGTGTGGTCACAACGCCATTGTCGAAATGGCAGCCCTCTTCATCACCGCTACGGTTGAGCGGCGAGAGCACGTTCTCGCAGAATTTCGCACCTTCTTCGAGGATTGCACTGACCATGTCCGGACTGGCGTCCGTCGCGCCCAATGCCGCGTAGTGACCGTGGAAATCAAACACGTTGTCGATCAGAAAGCGCATGTCGCGCAGGGGAGCTTTGTACTCAGGCATGGCGATGTCTCCGGCGGCAGATCGCTCCAACCTACCGCCGGCCGGCACGCCGTTCAATCACTGTAGGGCCGCTGAATACACCGCCATCACTCAACCGGCAGCGCTCTGGGTGCGTACCGCGCCACGGCGGTTCTGGCCGGCCGCGATCACACAGTTACGTCCCGCGCCCTTGGCCGCGTACAGCGCCTGGTCGGCGGATTTGAGCACTTCTTCCGGCGTGCGCTGCTCCATCTGACGCTCGGCCACACCGATGCTGACCGTCACCGAGACACTCGACGCCCCGCTACCCGCCCGACGTTGACGGCCCTGTTGGTCATCCTGCGGGCGGTCCGAGTTGCGCAGCTTGATATCGTAGTTGGCGACGATCTCGCGGATTTCCTCCAGGTGCGGCATGCACTCATCCAGGGTCTTGCCGGCGAATACCACGGCAAACTCTTCCCCGCCGTAACGGTACGCGCGCCCGCCGCCGTTGACCTTGGACAGCTTGCTCGCCACCAGGCGCAACACCTGATCGCCCACATCATGGCCGTGGGTGTCGTTGAAGCGCTTGAAGTGATCGACGTCGGTCATCGCCAGCACATAGTTGCGCCCTAGGCGCTGCATGCGCTCGTTGAGGGCCCGCCGCCCGGGTAGGCCGGTCAACTCGTCACGGAACGCCATTTGATACGCCTCATGGGCCACGCCGGCGGCGATCATCAACATGACCTGGCTGCACATGATGTTCAGGGTGAACGGCAGGATGAACGTTTGCGGCAGCATCCAGAACAACCCCATCACACCCACCAATTGCGCCGCATGCAGCGGACGCGGCTGGTACCAGTACTGCGCGGCAAGGGTGACGAAACCAATCAGAAACATCGGGTATGACAGTTGAATCAAGCTCATCCAGTTGCCATGCAGCGCCGGCCAGCGAATTTCCGCCAGCCAGTTCAGCAGCGCCTGGGGATAACTTTGCTCCAAGGCCAGCGCGACACTGCCGACGGCCAGCAGCACGGCGCAGCGTGCGACAAAGTCGCGGAACAGATGGGTTTTTTCCTGCCACAGCGCATAAATGCTGAACAGCAACGGCAACAACAGGCAGCACAGATGAAACACCACCGCCGCGTCTTCACGCACGCGGCCGTTATCGCGGTAGTAATCGGTCTGGGTATCGAGCAGGAAGTAAGCGACGTACACCGTGATCATCAGAAACAGTTCGCGCTGACGGCGGTACACCGCGCAATACGAGCCGCCGAGCAACAGCACCAGGGTCGGCAACACGTTGAACAACGACGTGAAGAACACGTTGAGGTCCTTGACGTACGCAGCCGAGAGCCCGGCCAGTAAAAGCAGCAACGAAGGAAGGAAATGGCTGAAACGTACAGCGGACACGCGTGACAAGGGTAAAGCTCCGACCCGCAAAAAGTAATGGCACTTTGCCGTAGCGCAAACAGTTAAGCACACCTTGCGCGGGATGCGTCACATTGCCATCACTGTAACGGCAGCCAGGCGCAATCCCTGAGCGCTGAGCTGCGTTTTTTAACCGTCGAAAAAAAACCGCCGCAGCCTGTGGGCTGCGGCGGTTTCCAAGAAACCCGGTAAGGCTTAGTAAGCCAGGCCGAAGTTTTCTTCTTTCATATCCATCAGGTTGCTGGCGCCCGACAGCATGGTAGCCACATGAGTACGAGTACGCGGCAGGATGCGCTGGAAGTAGAAGCGCGCGGTCTGCAACTTGGCGGTGTAGAACGCCTCGTCGGTAGTCCCGGCGGCCAGCTTTTCAGCGGCAACCCGTGCCATATCGGCCCAGAAGTAAGCCAGGCAGGCGTAGCCGGAGTACATCAGGTAGTCCACCGACGCGGCCCCGACTTCTTCACGGTCTTTCATCGCCGCCATGCCGACCTTCATGGTCAGTTCGCCCCACTCTTTGTTCAAAGCCGCCAGCGGTGCGACAAACTCGCTGACCGCTTCGTTGCCTTCGTTGGCCTGGCAGAACTTGTGCACGATCTTGGTAAAGCCCTTGAGCGCTTCGCCTTGAGTCATCAGCACTTTACGACCCAGCAGGTCCAGGGCCTGGATGCCGGTGGTGCCTTCGTACAGCATCGAAATGCGGCTGTCGCGAACGTTCTGCTCCATGCCCCACTCGGCGATGAAGCCGTGGCCGCCGTAGATCTGCACACCGTGGTTGGCGGATTCAAAACCGACTTCGGTCATGAACGCCTTGGCGATCGGGGTCA
This sequence comes from Pseudomonas sp. efr-133-TYG-23, assembly GCF_030209215.1. Lineage (NCBI taxonomy): Bacteria > Pseudomonadati > Pseudomonadota > Gammaproteobacteria > Pseudomonadales > Pseudomonadaceae > Pseudomonas > Pseudomonas sp. efr-133-TYG-23. The sequence goes on from NZ_JARVSL010000041.1 coordinate 74,100, forward strand.
TAAAGGCCAGCAGGCCATCGGCCTGTTTCTTGGCTTCGTCGTCGGTGCCGTACTTGACGATGTCCACTTGCTTGGCGGTGAAGTACACCATCGCACGGTTGCCTTCGGCGAAGGCTTTCATGGTCAGCAGCATGCGACGAACGTCAGGGTGCACGATGATCGGATCAGCGGCCTTGTCCGGCGCTTTCGGGCCCGTCAGGGAACGCATTTGCAGGCGATCGCGAGCGTATTTCAGGCCGCCCTGGAAGCCGATCTCGGCGTGGGCCAGGCCTTGCAGCGCGGTGCCCAGGCGAGCGGTGTTCATAAAGGTGAACATGCAGTTCAGACCTTTGTTCGCCGGGCCGATCAGGAAACCGGTGGCCGCGTCGAAGTTCATCACGCAAGTGGCGTTACCGTGGATGCCCATCTTGTGTTCCAGGGAACCACAGCTCACCGCGTTGCGCTGGCCGATGGTGCCATCGGCATTCGGCAGGAACTTGGGCACGATAAACAGCGAGATGCCTTTGGTGCCGGCCGGCGCGTCCGGCAGGCGGGCCAGCACGATGTGCACGATGTTATCGGCCATGTCGTGTTCACCAGCCGAGATGAAGATCTTGGTGCCAGAGACTTTGTAGGAGCCGTCGGCCTGTGGCTCGGCCTTGGTGCGCAGCATGCCCAGGTCGGTGCCGCAGTGCGGCTCGGTCAGGCACATGGTGCCGGTCCATTCGCCCGACACCAGCTTGGTCAGGTACGCCTCTTGTTGCTCGGGCGTGCCGTGCTCGGAAATGGTGTTCATGGCGCCATGCGACAGGCCTGGGTACATGCCCCACGACCAGTTGGCTTCGCCGACCATCTCGCTGACTGCCAGGCCCAGGGATTCCGGCAAGCCTTGGCCGCCGTGCTCCACGTCGTGGGCCAGGCTTGGCCAGCCGCCTTCGACGAACTGTTTGTAGGCTTCTTTGAAACCGGTTGGGGTTTTAACGCCCGACTCACTCCAGGTGCACCCTTCCAGGTCGCCCACGCGGTTCAGCGGTGCCAGCACTTGCTCACAAAACTTGGCGCCTTCTTCAAGGATGGCGTCGACCATGTCCGGGGTAGCGTCCTGGCAAGCCGGCAGGCTCTGATAGTGCGCTTCATAGCCAAGCAGTTCGTCACGAACGAAGCGAATATCACGCAAGGGGGCCTTGTAGTCAGGCATAGCGATAAACCTCTGCTGATGTATCTGGAATGAACAACCGCGTGGATGAACTGTGGCGGTCAAACAGGTGTTTGAAACATACGTTTACGACCTGGGGATGTCAAGCACCGCTCGGATGCCGTTTGTCATGACGGGCATCAATGCCACGCACGGCAATGCTTGCGGCACGACGCCACAGGGGGTGAGTGTAGGAAATCATTAAGAAAGACGCGCGGTAAGCGAACTCATGCGCGTGGGACTGAGGGCAGTCACGAGTGTGACCGCCTCACTAGATCGGGAGAGATTAGGTATTCAGATGTCGGGCTGCTACGCAGGCCCGCTCAACAGCAAAAGTGCGGGCTAAGCGTAGGTGTCGATCAACGTACCGAGCATTTCATCCGAAGCCTTGGCAACTTTGACACCCAGCTCCACCTGAAACTTACCCTCGGCCATTTCGACCATATTGCTCGCCGAGTTGGACGGCTGGGCCCGGTCGTTGGCGCGCAGCCGGTCAACCTGTGCATCCGACGGCTGAGTCGTTGCGGCGCTGGCGATTTTACCGGCGGCCTGGTCGACGCGGTTCTGCCCCGTCTGAATGGTGCTCAGGCCCGAATAAAACGCACTGCTTCCTGAGATTTCCATGGCGTTAACCTGCCTTTAGAGAATCGTGAGCCCCGATTGAACCAGAGATCGTGGCAAAACACCCGTCAATAACACTAATGGCACAATGCCTTGCTGATAGCCAAAATCAGTCAAGCAGGTCCAATTGCAGGTAGTCGGCTACTGCCTCAGCCGTGGCCTGCTTGAGCTTGGGCACGCGCCCCAGGCATGGCGCGGGCAAGCGTTCGGCGAGGGTGGCAAGGTTTTCTTCCAGACGGGAGGTCTTGGGGTCGATGATATTGGCCACCCATCCCGCCAGCGGCAAACCGTCCCGCGCAATGGCTTCGGCGGTTAGCAAGGCATGGCTGATACAGCCCAGGCGTACGCCGACCACCAGGATCACCGGCAGCTTGAGCGCAATGGCCAGATCCGACAGGTTGGCCTGGTCGGTCAATGGCACGCGCCAGCCGCCCGCTCCTTCGATCAAGGTGAAATCGGCCTGCCGCGCCAAAACCTGTTGCATGGGTTTGAGCAGCGATTGCACCGTCAGCGCAACGCCCGCCTCCCGCGCGGCCAAATGCGGAGCGATGGCCGGTTCGAACGCCAGTGGGTTGACCTCGGCGTAACTCAGCGGCACCGAGCACTCGGCCAATAGCGCCAACGCATCGGCATTGCGCAAGCCCTTGCTTGTCACGCTACACCCGGACGCCACCGGCTTGCCCGCCGCCGTGCTCTTGCCGGCCTGCCGGGCCGCGTGTAGCAGGCCGGCGGCGATGGTGGTCTTGCCGACATCGGTATCGGTGCCGGTAATGAAATAAGCGGCGCTCATAGAGGTTTCTCCAGTACGGCATACACCACTTGGTAAGTCGCCGGCAGGCCCTGGGCCTGACGGAACTGCTCATACGCCTGGATCAGTGCAGCAACGCGCGCGCGGCCCGTCAAGCCGCCTGGCCGACCGGGGTTCAGATTGTGCGCACCGAGCGCCTTGAGTTCGTGGGTCAGGCTGCGCACGTCCGGGTAGTGCAGCACGTGGGGCTGGCGTTCCAGACACCGCACACGCAAACCGCTGGCGTCGCACAGTTGCCGATACGTGTCGAAGGTACGGAATCGATTGACGTGCACCAGACCATCGGCGGCGCGCCAGCTTTCGCGCAGTTCCTCCAAGGTCCCCACGCACAGACTCGCGAACGCCAGCACCCCGCCCGGCTGCAACACGCGGTGGGCCTCGCTGAGCACCGCATCGAAATGGGCACACCATTGCACCGCCAGGCTGGAGAAGATCAGGTCGCAGCTTTCATTCTTCAGCGGCAGCCGTTCGGCATCTCCGGCGATGAAGTGCGCCGCGCCGCCCAATGGCCGCGCGTGATTGAGCATACCTTCTGCGATATCCAACGCCACGCCGTGGCTGTCGGGCAACCGCTCACCCAACGCTCGACTGAAATAACCGGTGCCGCAGCCCATATCCAGCCAACGCGCTGGCGCGATACCGGCCGGCAAACGCGCCAGTAATTCGCCGCCCACCGCCCGTTGCAACTCGGCAACGCTGTCGTAACTGGCCGCCGCGCGCGAGAAAGACGCCGCCACCTGGCGTTTGTCCGGCAAAGTGCCGGGCAGCGGGGGAAGGGATAAATCAGTCATCTACGCACTCATGCAAAAAAGCCTGGATGGCCGCCGCAACACCGTGGGGGTCTTCCAGAAGAAAAGCGTGGCCGGCCTGTTCAATCAGGCCGATTTCAACATCGGGCAGCAGGGCCAGCAGTTCGCTGGCGGCTTCGGCGGGCACCAACTCGTCCAGGCCGCCAAACAGGTGCAATTGCGGCCCGCGATAAGCCAGCAACGCATCGCGGGTGTCCAATTGCGCGAGCAGCTCAAGGCCGGTCATCAATACGGTGGAAGGCGTAATCGGCGCACCACTGACCAACAAGCGCGCCAGACCGCGCGGGTCGTCGGCGCCCTTGGCACACAACAAGCCGAAGCGTTTGAGGGTGACCTGGGAGTCGGCGTGGCAACCGGCGAGGAAGGCATCGAACGTTTCAGCGGGCATCGCGCTGGGCCAGTGGTCATGGGCGACAAAACAAGGGTTGCTCGCCAGCGTCAGGAGCCCGCAGCAACGCGTGCCGCGCCGCGCGGCCAGCTCGGCGGCGAGCATTCCACCGAGGGACCAACCGCCCAGCCAGGCGTTGTCCGGCAGCGTGGCGTCGAGCTCGTCGAGCCACTCATTCAGGTCGCTGGAGTCCAGCGCAGGCAGCGGTTCGATATGCACCTGCAAGTGCTCATCCAAGCCACGCAAGGCAGCGGCCAACGGCTCCAGCGGTGAAACGCCGAGGCCCCAGCCCGGCAGCAAGATCAATCGATCACGCACGGTCGGGCTCCCGCAAACAGGCTTGCAACGCCTCTAACAATTGCTGCACCTGCGCCGCGGTGTGGGCGGCGGTCAGCGTCACACGCAAACGCGCACTGCCGGCGGGCACGGTGGGCGGGCGGATCGCGGTGACCATCAGGCCGCGCTCGCGCAGCATCCGGGACAAGCGCATCGCCCTGGCGCTGTCGCCGATCAGGATCGGCTGGATCGGCGTAAAGCTGGGCATCAAGTCCAAACCTAGCTGCTCGGCCCCCGCGCGGAATTGACGGATCAGTGAGTCAAGGTGCTCGCGGCGCCAGTGTTCGGTGCGCAGCAGCTCCAGGCTTTTCAACGTGGCGCAGGCCAGCGCGGGCGGTTGGCTGGTGGTGTAGATGTACGGCCGGGCGAACTGGATCAGGCTCTCGATCAGGTCATCACTGCCCGCCACAAACGCACCGGCGGTGCCGAACGCTTTGCCCAGGGTGCCGACCAGTACCGGCACATCGTCCTGGCTCAGGCCGAAATGCTCGACAATCCCGCCGCCGTTGGCGCCCAGCGGGCCGAAGCCGTGGGCGTCATCCACCATCAGCCAGGCGCCTTTGGCTCTGGCGGCGCGGGCCAGTGCGGGCAGGTCCGCGAGATCGCCGTCCATGCTGAACACGCCGTCGGTCACCACCAGGGTGTTGCCGGTGGCTTTTTCCAGGCGCGTGGCCAGGCTGGAGGCGTCGTTATGCAGGTAACGATTGAACCGCGCCCCGGACAACAGCCCCGCATCCAGCAACGACGCATGGTTGAGGCGGTCTTCAAGCACGGTATCGCCCTGCCCCACCAGCGCCGTAACCGCGCCGAGGTTGGCCATGTAGCCGGTGGTAAACAGCAGCGCCCGTGGGCGACCGGTCAGGTCGGCCAGGGCCTCTTCCAGTTCATGGTGCGGCGTGGCATGGCCGACCACCAAGTGCGAAGCGCCACCGCCTACGCCCCAGCGTGCCGCACCAGCGCGCCAGGCTTCGATCACCTGCGGGTGATTGGCCAGGCCCAGGTAATCGTTGTTACAGAACGCAAGCAAGGGTTGGCCGTCTACCACCACCTGCGGGCCTTGAGGGCTGGCAAGCAACGGCCGTTGGCGATAAAGGTGTTGGGCACGGCGGGCAGCGAGGCGCGCGGCGAGTTCGAAAGACATGCTGGCCTCGGTTTGGCAGGTTTAACTCGGTCAAAATGTGAGAGGGCGCTTGCTCCCGATGAGGGTGTGCCAGCCAGTGCATGTAATGACTGACCCACCGCTATCGGGGGCAAGCCCCCTTCCACATTTGGATCGCACTTCAATTAAACGACGGCGTTGTAGAACTGCTCGCTGCTTTTCTGCTCCACCAATGCCTGTTCGATCGCCGCCTGATGCACCTCATCGGCGTGCTCTTCGCGAGCCTCCGGCTGGATGCCCAGGCGCGCGAACAGTTGCATGTCCTTGTCAGCCTGCGGGTTGGCGGTGGTCAGCAGTTTGTCGCCGTAGAAGATCGAGTTGGCGCCGGCGAAAAACGCCAGGGCCTGCATCTGCTCGTTCATGGCTTCGCGGCCGGCCGACAAGCGCACATGGGATGTAGGCATCAGGATGCGCGCCACCGCCAGCATGCGAATAAAGTCGAACGGGTCGATGTCATCGGCATTTTCCAGCGGCGTACCGGCCACCTTCACCAGCATGTTGATCGGCACCGACTCGGGATGCTCTGGCAGGTTGGCCAGTTGGATCAGCAGGTTGGCGCGGTCGTCGAGGGACTCGCCCATGCCGAGAATGCCGCCGGAACAGATCTTCATCCCCGACTCGCGCACGTAGGCCAGGGTCTGCAGACGCTCGCTGTAGGTGCGGGTGGTGATGATCGAGCCGTAGAACTCCGGCGAGGTGTCGAGGTTGTGGTTGTAATAGTCGAGGCCCGCCTCGGCCAACGCGGCGGTCTGGTCCTGATCGAGCCGACCGAGGGTCATGCAGGTCTCCAGGCCCATGGCCTTGACGCCTTTGACCATCTGCAGCACGTAGGGCATGTCTTTGGCCGATGGGTGCTTCCACGCGGCGCCCATGCAGAACCGGGTCGAGCCGATGGCCTTGGCGCGCGCGGCCTCTTCGAGGACCTTCTGCACTTCCATCAGCTTTTCTTTTTCCAGGCCGGTGTTGTAGTGGCCCGACTGCGGACAATATTTGCAATCTTCCGGGCAGGCGCCGGTTTTGATCGACAGCAGGGTCGACACCTGCACGCGGTTAGCGTCGAAATGCGCGCGGTGCACGGTCTGCGCCTGGAACAACAGGTCATTGAAGGGCTGTACGAACAGCGCTTTGACTTCGGCTAACGACCAGTCGTGACGCAGGTGGGCGGTGGTGCTGGCGCTCATGGGCGGTTCCTTGATTATGCTTTGGCAAACGCTGCGGGCATGCAATACCCACAGGCACGACACGGATGCTCGGCATATTTAAGGAAGATTCATGCGCTGTCAACTTGGATACAAACACCAGGTTTACAACTGGTTAAAAAACGAACATAGCTGTTTAATCTGCGATGAAACCACCGAATCAGCGCTTTGTGTGTGCAACGTCTGCGAAACCGAATTGCCGTGGCTGCTGGACCAGTGCGATGTCTGCGCCCTGCCCTTGCCGATGGAAGGGCTGACCTGCGGTCAATGCCAGAAAAAGCCGCCTGCGTTTAAACAGGTGATCGCGCCCTGGTCCTACAGCTTTCCGGTCGACAGCCTGATCAGCCGCTTCAAGCACCAGGCACGCTGGCCGTTGGGGCACATGCTCGCACGACTGCTCGCGCAGCATGTGCAGCACCGCTTCGACAACACTGACCTGACGCGCCCCGACTACCTGCTGCCAGTGCCCCTGGCCCGCAAGCGCTTGCGCGAACGGGGCTACAACCAGGCATTGATGCTTGCGCGCTGGCTCAGCCAAGACCTGGGCATCGCCCACGATGAACAGCTGTTGCTACGCCCCCATGAAACCCTTGCGCAACAGGCCCTCGACGCCAAAACCCGCCAGCGCAATCTGCGCGGCGCATTTGCCCTTTGCGCCAATGCGCAGGTGCAGGGCCGCCATTTTGCCCTGGTGGACGACGTGCTCACCACCGGCGCGACGGCCCATAGCCTGAGCCGCCTGTTGATCAGTGCCGGCGCCCGCCAGGTCGATGTGTATTGCCTGGCCCGCACGCCAAAGCCCGGCGGCTGACTTGACGGCGCTCGGTCTTGCCCGCAACGTTCGGTCGATCCCACTCAAGCGTATTGCCATGCCTTTGCCGACGCCCCTCAGCCAGCACATCATCCGCCGCCCCCAACGCATCGCGTTGCTGGCCCATATTGCCGAACAAGGCTCGATCACACGCGCCGCCAAAAGCGCCGGTCTGAGCTACAAGGCCGCGTGGGACGCCATCGATGAACTGAATAACCTCGCGCAAAAGCCCTTGGTTGAACGCAATGTCGGCGGCAAAGGCGGTGGCGGCGCCAAGCTGACCGTGGAGGGCGAAAGAGTGTTGCGCCTATATCAGCGCCTGCAAGCGCTACAGGCCCAAGTGCTGGCCTCGGACGAAGCCGCCAGTGACTTCAACCTGCTCGGCCGCCTGATGCTGCGCACCAGCGCGCGCAACCAGTTGCATGGCCGGGTGGAAGCCATTGAGGCCCAGGGCCGCAATGACCTGATCCACCTGCGTCTGGCCGGCGGTGTGACAGTGAAAGCGCAAATCACCCACGACAGCACGCAACGGCTGGAACTGGAACCGGGCGTGGAAACCGTCGCCTTGATCAAGGCCGGCTGGCTGGAACTGCTTGCGGCCGATCAACCCGCAACACCTGGAAACAATTGCCTGAGCGGCTTGATCGACAATGTTCTCGACGCCGACGACGGCCCCAGCGAAGTGCGCATCAGCCTGCCCAATGGCCTGGTGCTCTGCGCTTTAGCGCAGACCACCGCACTTGCCGCATTGGGCGCCACGGTCGGCCAACCGATCCAGGTGCAATTCGCACCGAGCCAGGTGTTGCTGGGGACGCCGGTGTAAGCGGCAGCTTTCTTCAAACTGCAACAATTTCGTCACGGCGGCTGCTTAAGGTGTTGGCAAAAAGCACTCAAGGAGCCCGAGATGAGCCTATTAGAAGAGAACCAAGCCACCGACCTCGAACAGATGGTCGGCCTGACCCGCCGCCGCTTTATCGGGGCCGGCGCCCTGTGCGGCGCCGCAATGTTCCTGGGCGGCAACCTGCTCAGCCGCAGCGCCCTGGCGGTCAATGCCGCCAACGCCAGCCCACTGCTGGGGTTCGACAGCATCGCCGCCGCCACCAGCGACACCATCAGCCTGCCGCCAGGCTACAGCGCCTCGGTGCTGATCAGTTGGGGCCAGCCGCTGCACAAAAATGCGCCGGCCTTCGACCCGTCCGGCAACGGCACAGCAGTGGCGCAGGAGCAGCAGTTCGGCGACCACAACGACGGCATGAGCCTGTTCCCGTTCCCCGGCGACAACAACCGCGCGCTGATGGCGATCAATAACGAATACACCAACTATCGCTATCTCTACGCCCACGGCGGCGCGCCGCAATCGGCCGAAGAGGTGCGCAAGGCCCAGGCCAGCGAAGGCGTGTCGGTGATCGAAATTCGGCGCAAGGGCGACACCTGGCAGTTCGTTCAGGACTCACGCTACAACCGCCGCATCCACGGCAACACGCCGATCCGCCTGAGCGGCCCCGCCGCCGGCCATGACTGGTTGAAGACCAGCGCCGACAAGTCCGGCAAGAAAGCCCTCGGCACCTTCCAGAACTGCGCCAACGGCATGACCCCCTGGGGCACCTACCTGACCTGCGAAGAAAACTTCACCGATTGCTTCGGTAGCAGCAACCCGCAGCAAGCCTTTGACGCCGGGCAGAAGCGCTACGGCGTGGTGGCGGCCAGCAAGGACATCAACTGGCACCTGCACGACCCGCGCTTCGACATGGCCAAGAACCCCAACGAACTCAATCGCCATGGCTGGGTGGTGGAAATCGACCCTTTCGACCCGCAATCCACCCCGGCCAAACGCACCGCCCTCGGCCGTTTCAAGCACGAGAACGCGGCGCTGGCGCAGACCCGCGACGGTCGTGCTGTGGTGTACATGGGCGACGACGAGCGCGGTGAATTCATCTACAAGTTCATCAGCCGCGACAAGATCAATCACAAGAACCCCAAGGCCAACAAGGACTTGCTCGACCACGGCACGCTGTACGTGGCGATCTTCGACGCGGGCGACGGCAACGCCGATCATCCTCGCGGCAAGGGCCAGTGGGTCGAGTTGACCCACGGCAAAAACGGCATCGACGCCAGCAGCGGGTTTGCCAGCCAGGCTGAAGTGCTGATCCACGCGCGCCTGGCCGCCAGTGTGGTCAAGGCTACGCGCATGGACCGTCCGGAATGGATCGTGGTCAGCCCCACCGACGGCCAGGTCTATTGCACCCTGACCAACAACGCCAAACGCGGCGAGGACGGCCAGCCGGTGGGCGGGCCTAACCCGCGCGAGAAAAACGTCTACGGCCAGATCCTGCGCTGGAAGGCCAATGCCGACGACCACGGCGCCGACGACTTCAGTTGGGACCTGTTCGTGGTGGCCGGTAACCCAGCGGTACATGCCGGCGCACCCAAGGGCGGCTCGTCGAATATCAACCCGCAGAACATGTTCAACAGCCCCGACGGCCTGGGCTTCGATAAGGCTGGGCGTCTGTGGATTCTCACCGACGGCGACTACAGCAACAGCGGCGACTTCGCCGGCATGGGCAACAACCAGATGCTCTGTGCCGATCCAAACACTGGGGAAATCCGTCGTTTCATGGTGGGGCCGGTGGCGTGTGAAGTGACCGGCATCAGCTTCGCGCCGGACCAGAAAACCCTGTTCGTGGGCATTCAGCATCCGGGCGAAACCGGTGGCTCGACCTGGCCGGAGCACTTGCCCAACGGTAAGCCGCGTTCGTCGGTGCTGGCCATTCGGCGCGATGACGGCGGGATCGTCGGCGCCTGACACGGCCTTATCGGGGGCAAGCCCCCTCCCACATTTTGACCGGTGATTACCTTCAAAGGTGGGGGGAGCTTGCCCCCGATGACAATGGCACAGTCGCCCCCTATCTCCAGCCGCGTGCGTTACCATACCCGGCCGGACGCGGCGCCCTGCTGCGCGCAGGAGTTCGCATGGCCCACCCGTTTGAAACACTCACCCCCGATCTGGTGCTCGACGCCGTCGAAAGCATCGGTTTCCTCAGCGACGCCCGCGTGCTGGCGCTCAACAGCTACGAAAACCGCGTCTATCAAGTGGGCATCGAAGACTCCGAGCCGCTGATCGCCAAGTTCTACCGGCCCCAGCGCTGGACCAACGAAGCGATTCTTGAAGAACACCGTTTCACCTTTGAATTGGCCGAGTGCGACGTGCCGGTGGTGGCGCCGCTGATCCATAACGGCGAGAGCCTGTTCGAACACGCGGGGTTCCGCTTTACCTTGTTCCCCCGTCGTGGCGGCCGTGCGCCGGAGCCGGGCAATCTGGATCAACTCTATCGGCTGGGGCAGTTGCTGGGGCGTTTGCATGCCGTGGGCTCCACGCGACCGTTCGAACACCGCGAAGCGCTGGGAGTGAAGAACTTCGGGCACGATTCGCTGACCACGCTGCTTGAGGGCAACTTCATTCCCAAGAGCCTGTTGCCGGCCTACGAGTCGGTAGCGCGCGACCTGCTCAAACGGGTGGAGGAGGTATACAAGGCCACCCCACACACGAACATCCGCATGCACGGCGATTGCCACCCGGGCAACATGATGTGCCGCGACGAGATGTTCCATATCGTCGACCTGGACGATTGCCGCATGGGCCCAGCGGTGCAGGACCTATGGATGATGCTCGCCGGCGATCGTCAGGAATGCCTGGGGCAACTGTCGGAATTGATGGACGGCTATCAGGAATTCCACGACTTCGACCCGCGCGAACTGGCCCTGATCGAACCCCTGCGCGCCTTGCGCCTGATGCACTACAGCGCCTGGCTGGCACGGCGCTGGGACGACCCGGCGTTCCCCCACAGTTTTCCGTGGTTCGGCACCGAGCGGTATTGGGGCGATCAGGTCCTGGCCCTGCGTGAGCAACTCTCGGCCCTCAACGAAGAGCCGCTGAAACTCTTCTGAGTGCTTTTAATGTGGGAGAGGGCCTGCCCCCTCCCACACAAAGCAAACCTCGTGACCAAGTCAGTCCCATTGGTTGACAAATATCCTTACAATCGCGCTTTGTTAGCTGCCTAAGCAAGGATTCCGCATGCACGCCGCCAACCCCCGCAAAGGGTACATTCTGGGCCTGAGCGCCTATGTCATCTGGGGCCTGTTCCCGCTCTACTTCAAAGCCATCGCCAGCGTGCCCGCCGCCGAGATTATCGTGCATCGGGTGCTGTGGTCGGCGCTGTTCGGGGGCTTGCTGCTGATGGTGTGGAAGCACCCCGGCTGGTTCCGCGAGCTGCGCGACAACCCCAAGCGCCTGGCGATTCTGGCACTGAGCGGTTCGCTGATTGCGGCCAATTGGCTGACCTATGTGTGGTCGGTCAACAGCGGGCGCATGCTCGAAGCGAGCTTGGGTTACTACATCAACCCGCTGGTGAACGTGCTGCTGGGCATGCTGTTGCTGGGCGAACGTCTGCGCCGCTTACAGTGGGTCGCCGTGATATTGGCCGCCGTGGGTGTGGCGCAACAGGTGTGGCAAGTGGGCAGCTTGCCGTGGGTTTCGTTGGCGCTGGCGTTGACCTTCGGTTTCTACGGATTGATCCGCAAGCAGGCACCGGTCAAAGCATTGCCGGGGCTGGTGGTGGAAACCTGGATGCTGGTGCCGATCGCGGTGGCGTGGCTGCTGTTCAACCCCAGCGCACATAGCGCGCAACTGGCATTCTGGAGCACCTCCGAAGCCTGGTGGCTGGTGGCCGCAGGCCCGGTGACGCTGATCCCGCTGGTGTGTTTCAACGCCGCCGCGCGGCATTTGCCTTACACCGCATTGGGCTTTTTGCAGTACGTGGCACCCACATTGGTGTTGCTGGAAGCGGTGCTGCTGTTCGGCGAACACTTGGCGCCGAGCACGCTGCTGGCGTTCGCTTTTATCTGGGCCGGCCTGGTGGTGTACAGCGTGGATGCCTGGCTGAGCGTGCGCAAACGCTGATCAAATAACGTACAAACCTCTGCAAGCCACAGCCTGGGTGGCTTGCAGCCATTCACCCCAAGGTTATCCACAACCTGGTCCCCGCCATTTGTGCACAAGCCATTGAAACTGCTCGTTTTTTGCTCAGCTGAGCAAGAGCCACGGCGGACGTGGCCTGGCGAGGGGTCTCTACAGGTTATCCACAGGCCCATGCAAGATTTCCATGGATAACCCTGTGGCGATTACTCCTCGTGATGCAGCTCGACCATCAGGTCGTCGGCCAAGGTTTCCAGGGAGGCTTGCAACGTCTCAAGGGGCAAGCTCGAAGGCACCTGCAACAACGCCTCGGCGTTGAACAACAGGTCTCCGCTCATCGGTGCTGGAGTTACGCCGGTACTCAGGCTTTCCAGGTTGACCCCCTGGCGGCTCAACAACGCGGTGATCTCACGCACTATCCCCGCGCGATCATTGCCCACCAACGTCATCACGATGGGTTTGGACGCCGGCGCCTGCGCGGTGCTGCCCTCGCCCACCAGCACGCGAATGCCGTGTGTGGATAAGTCCTCCAACGCCCCCACCAACGCCTGACGATTGTCTGCCGGCACACTTACCCGCAGGATCCCGGCGAACTGCCCGGCCATATGGGCCATGCGGCTGTCCAGCCAGTTGCCGCCCTGGGCGGCGATGGTCTGCGCGATACGTTCAACCAGGCCGGGTTTGTCGGCGGCGATAATTGTGAGTACAAGATGGTCCATGGCGAAGCCCTCTGGAAGTCAGCCTACAAGGTGGACCCAGGGTGCCGCGAAAACAAATCGTGTACCATTTTTATATTTATCTGGAACAATCCTGTAACTTTTTGAGAACATACCGTTCTCCGCTGTGACCGTACGACCAAAGTGGGTCGCTAAACGACGTATTTAGTCTAATTTTCACAACCGCAAGTCATCATGTAGTATGCCCATCCGAGCACTACATAATGAAAATCCGAAACAGCGCATAAGCTCCGCAGAGTGAGGCAAGCAATGACTGAACACGTTCAAGTCGGTGGCCTGCAGGTCGCCAAAGTCCTGTTCGACTTCGTGAACAACGAAGCCATTCCCGGCACCGGCATCACTGCCGATCAGTTCTGGGCCGGTGCCGATAAGGTCATTCACGACCTGGCGCCGAAGAACAAAGCCCTACTCGCCAAACGCGATGATTTCCAAGCACGGATCGATACCTGGCACCAGACCCATGCCGGCCAGGCCCACGACCCGGTGGCCTACAAAGCCTTCCTGCAAGACATCGGATACCTGCTGCCAGAAGCCGCAGACTTCCAAGCCTCGACCCAAAACGTCGATGACGAAATCGCGCGCATGGCCGGCCCGCAGTTGGTGGTGCCGGTAATGAATGCCCGCTTCGCCCTCAACGCATCCAACGCCCGTTGGGGTTCGCTGTACGACGCGCTGTACGGCACCGACGCCATCAGCGAAGCCGACGGCGCCGAGAAGGGCAAAGGCTACAACAAGGTGCGCGGCGACAAGGTCATCGCCTTCGCCCGCGCCTTCCTCGACGAAGCCGCGCCGCTCAGCGCCGGCAGCCATGTCGACTCCACCGGCTACAAGATTGTCGACGGCAAGCTGATCGTCAGCCTTAAAGGTGGCAGCAACAGCGGCCTGCGCGACGACAGTCAATTGATCGGCTTCCAGGGCGACAGCGCCCAACCGATTGCGATCCTGCTCAAGCACAACGGCCTGCACTTCGAAATCCAGATCGACGCCAGCACCCCGGTCGGCCAGACCGATGCCGCCGGTGTCAAAGACGTGCTGATGGAAGCCGCGCTGACCACCATCATGGACTGCGAAGATTCCGTCGCCGCCGTGGATGCCGACGACAAAGTGGTGATCTACCGCAACTGGCTCGGCCTGATGAAGGGCGACCTGGCCGAAGAAGTGGCCAAGGGCGGCAAGACCTTCACCCGCACCATGAACCCCGATCGCGTTTACACCGGCGTGAATGGCCAGGACGTGACCCTGCACGGTCGTTCGCTGCTGTTCGTGCGTAACGTTGGCCACTTGATGACCATCGACGCGATCCTGGATAAAGACGGCAACGAAGTGCCGGAAGGCATTCTCGATGGTCTGATCACCAGCCTGGCGGCAATCCACAGCCTCAACGGCAATACCAGCCGCAAGAACAGCCGCACCGGTTCGGTGTACATCGTTAAACCGAAAATGCACGGCCCGGAAGAAGCGGCATTCACCAATGAGCTGTTCGGCCGCGTCGAAGACGTGCTGAACCTGCCGCGCAATACCCTCAAAGTCGGGATCATGGACGAGGAGCGCCGCACCACGGTCAACCTCAAAGCCTGCATCAAGGCCGCCAGTGAGCGCGTGGTGTTTATTAACACCGGTTTCCTCGACCGCACTGGCGACGAGATCCACACCTCCATGGAAGCCGGCGCGATGGTGCGCAAGGCGGCGATGAAGTCGGAAAAGTGGATCGCAGCGTATGAAAACTGGAACGTCGATATCGGCTTGAGCACCGGCCTGCAAGGTCGTGCGCAGATCGGTAAAGGCATGTGGGCGATGCCCGACCTGATGGCGGCGATGTTGGAACAGAAAATCGCTCACCCGCTGGCCGGCGCCAACACCGCATGGGTACCTTCGCCAACGGCCGCCGCGTTGCACGCACTGCACTACCACAAGGTCGACGTGTTCGCGCGTCAGGCCGAACTGGCCAAGCGCGAACGCGCCTCGGTGGACGATATCCTGACCATTCCCCTGGCCAGCAATACCGACTGGTCCGAAGAGGAAATCCGCAACGAGCTGGACAACAACGCCCAGGGCATCCTCGGCTATGTAGTGCGCTGGATCGACCAGGGCGTCGGCTGCTCGAAGGTGCCGGACATCAACGACGTCGGCCTGATGGAAGACCGCGCGACCCTGCGCATCTCCAGCCAGCACATCGCCAACTGGCTGCGCCACGGCATCGTCAATCAAGCGCAGGTGATGGAAAGCCTCAAGCGCATGGCGCCGGTGGTGGACCGTCAAAATGCCGGGGATGCGTTGTATCGCCCGCTGGCACCGGATTTCGACAGCAACATCGCCTTCCAGGCGGCGGTGGAACTGGTGATTGAAGGGACCAAACAGCCTAACGGGTACACCGAGCCGGTGTTGCATCGTCGGCGTCGGGAATTCAAGGCTAAGAACGGCCTGTAAAAAGAAAAGCCCTGATCGTGAGATCAGGGCTTTTTCTTTGAGGCCTGGGCTGACCGCAATGGCGCCATCGGAAGCAAGCGCCCTCCCAGCGTGGGCGGATGTAAGGAGAAATCAGGACGCCATCCCCAACTCCCGCTTCACCAACCTCGCCAGTTTCACGCTATCAATCGGCTTGAGCAAAAAATCCACCACGCTCAAATGCATGGCATCAATGACATCCGGCGCTTCGGCGTCCCCGGACATGATGATGATCGGCAGCGCCGCGCGGGTGGATTCGCGCACTTGCTTGATCAGTTCCAGCCCGTTGCTGGGTTGCATGCGCAGGTCGGTAATCAACAAGCCGATGGAGCTGCTGGATTTCAACAAGTCCCACGCGCGCTCGCCACTGTCGGCGGTCATGCAGCGAATACCGTCCAGGCCCAGGATTTCCGCCAGCAACTCGCGCGCGTCCTTGTCGTCGTCGACAATCAACACGCGTTGTGGCGGCAGATCGGGCTCCAGCATCACGGCGCTGAGCGCCTCGCGCTCGGCATCACTCAAAATATCGTGGTCGGACATACGGTTCTCAGCGGTTCTAATCAATCTCCCAGCACTCGTCAGACATCTGCGGAGGGGCGAACAATGTGCACTTCGTCGGAAAGTTTGCCTAGTGGGCGTTTTACGGGGTTCGGACGATAAACATGTAGGGTTTTTCCCTAGCTCAGCGTCTTTTACACCGACCTAGACTTACGTCCAATGGGCACCCGCCACGGAGGAGTCGACCATGCAGCTCGATAACGACAAAAAAACTGCGGTCACTGTTATGAGTAAAGCTGATGCCTTCGCCCAGGCGGGGAAAACTGCCGTGCTGCAAAATATCCAAGGCACGCTGCAGTTTCTACAACGCTTCCCGCCCTTCAACCAGATGGAAAACGCGCACCTGGCGTTTCTGGTGGAACAATGCCAATTACGTTTTTATGCCCCCGGTGACAGCATCCTCAAACCGTCGGGCGGGCCGGTCGAGCATTTCTACATCGTCAAACAAGGCCGCGTGATCGGCGAACGACCGGACACCACCGAGACCACCTTCGAAATCACCACCGGCGAATGCTTCCCCCTGGCCGCGCTGCTGGGCGAACGCGCCACGCGCACCGAGCACAAGGCCGCCGAAGACACGTTCTGCCTGCAACTGAACAAACCGGCCTTTATCAAGTTGTTCGCCCTTTCCAGCCCGTTCCGCGACTTCGCCCTGCGCGGCGTCAGCAGCCTGCTGGATCAGGTCAACCAGCAGGTGCAGCAAAAGGCCGTGGAAACCCTCGGCACCCAATACTCCCTCAACACGCGCCTGGGTGAATTAGCCATGCGCCACCCGGTCACCTGCAGCCCGCATACGCCCTTGCGCGAAGCAGTCACGCTGATGCACGAGCAGCAAGTGGGCAGCATTGTCATCGTCGACGACAACAAGGCGCCCTTGGGGATTTTTACCCTGCGCGACTTACGCCATGTGGTGGCCGGCGGTGTCAGCGATTTCAGCCAGGCCATCGACGCGCACATGACCCAGGCACCGTTCTTTTTGACGCCGGACCACAGCGCCTTCGACGCCGCCATCGCCATGACCGAGCGGCATATCGCCCATGTGTGCCTGGTCAAGGACCAGCGCCTGTGCGGCGTGGTGTCCGAGCGCGATCTGTTTTCCCTGCAACGGGTGGACCTGGTGCACCTGGCCCGTACCATTCGCAACGCCCCGCGCATCGACAACCTGGTGGCGATTCGCGGCGAGATCGGCCAGTTGGTCGAGCGCATGCTGGCCCACGGCGCGTCGTCCACCCAGATCACCCACATCATCACCCTGCTCAACGATCACACTGTGTGCCGGGTGATCGAGCTGAGCCTCGCCGAAAAAGGTGACCCTGGGGTGCCGTTCAGTTGGCTGTGCTTCGGCAGCGAAGGCCGTCGCGAGCAGACGCTGTACACCGATCAGGACAACGGCATTCTGTTCGAGGCCAAGGACGCCGCCGAGGCCGCCGCGATCCGTGGCCGTCTGCTGCCCCTGGCCCAACACATCAACCAGAGCCTGGCGCTGTGCGGTTTCAGCCTGTGCAAAGGCAATATCATGGCCGGCAACCCGGAGCTGTGCCTGTCGCGGGCCGAATGGGCGCGGCGTTTTGCGGCGTTCATCCGCGAGGCGACGCCGGAGAACCTGTTGGGTTCGAGTATTTATTTTGACTTGCGCGTGGTGTGGGGCGACGAGCAAGGCTGCGAGGTATTGCGCCAGGGCATTCTCGATCAGGTCGCGGATAACCGTCTGTTCCAACGCATGCTGGCCGAGAATGCGCTGCGCCAGCGCCCCCCGGTTGGGCGTTTCCGTGACTTTGTGCTAACCCGCAAAGGTGGCGAAAAAGCCACCCTGGATCTCAAGGTGCAGGGTCTCACGCCTTTCGTCGACGGCGCGCGCCTGCTGGCCCTGGCCAACGGCATTCACGCTAACAACACCCTGGAGCGCCTGCGCCAACTGGTGGTCAAGGAGGTCATCGAACCGCTGGACGGCGCGGCGTATGAGGAGGCCTATCACTTTATTCAGCAGACCCGCATGCAGCAGCACCAACTGCAAAGTCGCGAAAACCAGCCGTATTCCAACCGCGTCGATCCCGACAGCCTCAACCACCTGGACCGGCGCATCCTGCGCGAATCCCTGCGCCAAGCCCAACGCCTGCAAAGCAGCCTGACCCTGCGGTATCAACTGTGAGCCTGTTCGCCTGGCTGCGCGCAGCCAAACCCCAGCTCGATGCAACCCAACAACGGCGCTTGGCGCAACTGCCCAAACCCGCGCCGCTGAGCGAAGGCGCCTTGCGCAGCCAACGCTGGGTGGTGGTGGACCTGGAAACCAGCGGCCTGAACCTCAACCGCGACCAAGTGCTGTCCATCGGCGCGGTGGTGATCGAGGATGGCGCGGTGGACTTCTCCCAGTTGTTCGAGCGCACCCTGCAACGCCCCGAAACCAAACTCAGCCCCAGTGTGCTGATCCACGGCCTGGGGCCCAGCGCCATTGCCGCCGGCAGCGATCCGGTAGAAGCCTTGTTGGACTTTATGGAGTACGTCGGCGACAGCCCACTGCTCGCGTTCCACGCGCCGTTCGATCAACACATGCTGAGCCGCGCGCTCAAGGACAGCCTGGGTTATCGCCTGACCCACCCGTTTCTGGATGTGGCCGACATCGCCCCCCTGCTGTGCCCTGAGGCGCCAATCCGTGAGGCAGGGCTGGACGATTGGGTCAAACACTTCCACCTGGAAGTCGGCGAACGCCATCACGCCAGCGCCGACGCCCTGGCCACGGCGGAGCTGATGCTGATTTTGTTCAGCCGTGCGCGCCAGCAGTCAATCGATACACCGCTCGCGCTGCACACGCGGTTGAGCCAATGGAAACGCCGGCAACAGGCGCCATCGTTTTAATCTCATCTCCCCGACAGACGCCAATTGCGCCTATTCCACGCCTCTGACACAATCGCGAATAATTCTCGTTAGTTTAAACCTCTTGTTTATTCGGTGATGCCTTGTCGTCGGTCCAGAACCCTCACAGTGAGCGGGTTGGTGCGTTGTATCGCGACCATCGCGGCTGGCTGCTGGCCTGGCTGCGGCGCAACGTGGCGTGCCCGAGCCGGGCCGAAGACCTGAGCCAGGACACGTTCATGCGCCTGTTGGGGCGCGACACGTTGCCGGAACCGCGCGAGCCAAGGGCATTTCTGGTGGCCATCGCCAAGGGCCTGTTGTTCGACTATTTCCGGCGCGCGGCATTGGAGCAGGCTTACCTGGCCGAATTGATGCTGATCCCGGAAAGCGAACACCCCTCCCCCGAAGCCCAGCAACTGATCCTCGAAGACCTCAAAGCCATCGACCGATTGCTCGGCACGTTGTCGAGCAAGGCCCGCGCGGCGTTTCTCTACAGTCGTCTCGACGGCCTGGGCCACGCGCAGATCGCCCAACGCCTCGGCGTATCGGTGCCCCGCGTGCGCCAGTACCTGGCCCAGGGCATTCGCCAGTGCTATATCGCACTGTATGGCGAGCCGACATGAGTGCAGTCGGCGCCAAACCGGTCTCGGCCCGCGTGCTGGATGCGGCGATTGCCTGGCAGTTGTCCCTGGATTCGGGCGACGGCAGCGCGGTCGAGCGTGAAGAGTTCAGCAAATGGCTGGCCAGCGATGAGGAACACGCCCGCGCCTGGCGCCAGTTGGGCATGCTCGACCAACGTTTCAGCATCGCCTCGGGCCCTGCGCGCGCCGCGTTGTTGCAGTCCCGTCAGGCCATCCGTCAACGGGTACGCAAGCTCGGCAGCGGCCTGGCGAGCATTGCGCTTATCTGCGGCCTGGGGTTGCTGGTGGGCGAACGCTATGTGCCGATCCACTATTGGCTGGCCGACCAACGCACCGCCACCGGCGAGCAGCGCACGCTGAAACTGGCGGACGGTACCCAGATCAACCTCAACACCCACAGCGCCATCGACGTGCGCTTCGATGAAAAGCGCCGGCTGATCGTGTTGCAGGACGGTGAAATCCTCGTCGAAACCGGCCATAACGATGCGCGCCCGTTCTACGTGCAGACCCGCGACGGCCGCCTGCGGGCGCTGGGTACGCGGTTTATCGTCAAGCGCGAAGACGACGCCACGCGCCTGAGCGTGCTGCAGTCCGCCGTTGCGGCGCAGCCGGAGGCGCTGCCTCAGGAACAGGTGTTCAAAGCAGGCCAGCAAGTGCTGATGCGCAGCGACGGCCTCGGCCCGTCCCTGGCCGTCACCCCCGCCACGGATGCCTGGACGCGCGGCATGCTGGTGGTGGACAACGCGCGCCTGGGCGACGTGGTCGAGGAATTGAGTCGCTACCGCCCAGGCTATCTAGGCGTGGATAAAGACGTGGCCGACTTGCGCATCACCGGCAGTTTCCCGCTGCACGACACCACGCTGGCGCTCAATGCGCTGCTGCCGACGTTGCCGGTGCAAATCAGGCAGCACACGCCGTGGTGGGTGACGGTGGGTGCCAAGCGTTAGGCATCAGTTAGGCCTGGGTTGAGGCTATCGGGGGCAAGCCCCCTCCCACATTGACCTGAACAAAACCCGATCAGCTGTGGGAGGGGGCTTGCCCCCGATAGGCCTGCAAACACACCGAAAAATCCCCGGCAAAAAATATTTTCATCCAGCCCTATCACTTTTCGAATCTCGCTCGGCACATAGGCAATTGCGAATTACTTCCATTCAGGAGCCGCCCTATGTCCCGCACGCTAGACACCCTGCTGCGCCCCAGTCTGTTGGCCGTGGCCATTGCCCTCAGCACACCGCTGATCACGCCTCAGCTATTGGCGGCCGAACAGGCCTCCAGCGTACGTGCCTATAACTTGCCGGCGGCGCCTCTGGCCAGCACGCTCAACCAGATCGCCAGCCAGGCCGGCCTGGCGCTGACCCTCGATCCGGCCCTGGCCGCCGGTAAAACCTCCGCCCCCGTAAACGGCCAGTTCGATGCCCAGAGCGCGCTGCGCCAGGCACTGCGCGGCACGGGGTTGCAGCTGGAACAGAGCAGCGCCGGAACCTTCACCTTGGTGGCGATTCCGGACGGCGTAGTGGCATTGCCGGAAACCAACATCACCGGGCAAGGCAGTTATGAAAGCGCATGGGGCCCGGCCCAAGGCTACCTGGCGACACGCACCGCCGCCGGCACCAAGACCGACACCGCCCTGGTGGAAGCGCCGCGCTCGATCTCCGTCGCCACCCGCCAGCAGATGCAGGATCGCAGCGTTCATACCCTCGACGACGCGGTGAAATACATGCCCGGCATCGTGTCCGCCAGCTACGGCAGCGACACGCGCTACGACTGGATGCGCGTACGCGGCTTTGAGCCGACGCAATTTCTCGACGGCCTGCCGTTGCCGCGTGGCGTGTATGCCAACCCGAAAGCCGAGACCTGGAACCTCGATCGCCTGGCCCTGCTGCGCGGACCGGCCTCGTCGGTGTATGGCCAGACTCCACCGGGGGGCCTGCTGGACATGGTCAGCAGCCGTCCCAGCGAGCAGGCCAGCCACGCGGTGCAAGTGCAGTACGGCAGCGACAATCACCGCCAGATCAACTTCGCCAGCACCGGCAAGATCGACGACGACGGCCAGTTTCTCTATGGCCTGAGCGGCGTGGTGCGCGACTCCGGCACCCAGGTCGATCACATCGACAACAAGCGCTACAACATCGCCCCCAGCCTGACCTGGAACATCGACCCCGACACCCGGCTGACCTTGCTGTCGCAGTTCACCCGCGACGATACCGGCACCACCAGCCAGTTCCTGCCGATCCAGGGCACCAAGATCAAATCGCCGCTGGGGGAGGTGTCCCACCACAAGAACCTCAGCGATCCGGACTATGAGTTCTACGACCGTACCTACTACGCGCTGGGCTATGCCTTCGAGCATCGCCTCAACGATACCTGGCAATTCAAGCAGAACCTGCGTTACACCAAGTCTGAGCTGTCGTTCCAGCAACTGACCGTGGGCTCCTACGCCTTCTCGCCGGCCGACGCGGCGGGCAATATCAGCCGGTCCACCACCAATGTGGACGAGAACATCGGCCAGTTCGCCGTGGACAACAACTTCCAGGCCGACTTTGCCACGAGGGACATCACCCACACCCTGCTGCTGGGCCTGGATCATCAGCGTACCGACACGTCCTATCTGTCGATCTTCGGTCTGGCCTCGGGCACCAATATTTTCAACCCGAGCTACGGGGGCCCGACCGTCCGTCCTGCGCGCTCCACAGCGTTCTATGACTACAACCAGAAAACCGTGCAAACCGGGCTATACGTCCAGGACCAGATGGCGTTGGACAACTGGCGCCTGACCTTGGGCGGCCGTGAAGACTGGGTGCACCAGGGCACCACCTACTTCAACAAGAACGACGCGACCAACACTGACCGCAGCAAGAACTTCAGCGGCAACGCGGCCTTGAGCTACGTGTTCGACTCCGGTTTCGTGCCGTACTTGTCCTACGCCGAGTCGTTCCAGCCGGCGAGCAACGCCAGCGTTGACCCCGTGAAGTCGTATAAACCCACCGAAGGCAAGCAATGGGAACTGGGGGTCAAATACCAGCCGCCCGGCTCCAACACCCTGCTGAGCGCGGCGGTCTATGACCTGACCCAAAAGAACGTGCTGGTGACCAGCTTCCAGGCCGGCGGCGTTTCCGTCACCGACCAGACCGGCGAAGTGAAGGTCAAGGGCCTGGAATTGGAAGCGGTGTCTGACGTGACCGATAACCTCAAGGTGATCGCCGCCTACACCCTGGCCAAATCCGAGGTGCAAAAAGGCCAATACAAAGGCAACCGCCTGCAACTGATGCCCAACCAGCAAGCGTCGCTGTGGACCGACTACACCTGGCACACCGGGGTGCTCGATGGCTTCGGCATCGGCTTTGGCGCGCGTTACACCGGCAACACCTACGGCGACCAGGCCAACACCTGGCTGGGTAAGGCCAACGCCTACACCGTGTTCGATGGCGCGGTGCATTACGACCTCGGTCGCCTGGACAACAGCCTCAAAGGCGCGTCGCTGAAGGTGAACGCCACCAACCTGTTCAACAAGGACTACCTGTCCACCTGCGATGGCAACTACTGCTACTTCGGCGACCAACGCAGCGTCGTCGCCAGCGCCACGTACCAATGGTGATCGGCGCAGAGGCTGCAGGCTGAAACATGAAAAGCACAACCATCCGCCGCTGGTCCTTCGTCCACACCTGGACCAGCCTGATCTGCACGGTGTTCCTGCTGCTGCTCGCCCTCACCGGCCTGCCGCTGGTGTTTCACCACGAGATCGACCATCTGCTGGGCAACGAACCTCAGCTCCAGCAGATGCCGGCCGATACGCCGCGATTGAACCTGGAACAACTGGTGAACAAGGCCCTGGCCCATCGCCCCGGAGAGGCCCTGCAATACCTGGCCTGGGATGAAGACGACCCGAACGGTGTGATCGCGATCATGGCCGCCACCGCCGGCACGGAGCCAAACGCGTCCCACACCTTCATGCTCGATGCGCGCAGCGGCGACGCGCTGGAGATGCCCTCAGCCAATGGCGGTTTCACCTTGTTTTTGCTGCGCCTGCATGTGGATATGTTCGCCGGTCTGCCGGGCAAGCTGCTGCTGGCGTTTATGGGTGTGCTGTTTATGTTGGCGATCATTTCCGGCACGGTGCTGTACCTGCCGTTCATGCGCCGGCTGAAATTCGCCAGTGTGCGCCGGGACAAAACCACCCGCCTGCGCTGGCTCGACCTGCATAACCTGATCGGCGTGGTTACGCTGACCTGGGCCCTGGTGGTGGGCGTGACCGGCGTGATCAGCGCCTGCGCCGACCTGCTCATCGCCGCCTGGCGCCAGGACAGCCTTACGGCCCTGATCGAACCGTACAAGGACGCGCCGCCGCTGACCTTACGCGCCCCAGCCAGCGAGTTGCTGAGCATCGCCGCACGCGCCGCACCCGGTATGCAGCCGGACTTTATCGCCTTCCCCGGCACGCGGTTCTCCAGCGAGCACCACTATGCGGTGTTTATGAAGGGCAGCACGCACCTGACTTCGCACCTGCTCACCCCGGTGCTGATCGACGCCAGCACCCTGCAAGTCACGGCGATTGCCGAACGGCCGTGGTACATGGACGCCATGGGCATGTCCCAGCCGCTGCACTTTGGCGACTATGGCGGCATGCCGATGAAGATCCTGTGGGCGCTGCTGGATGGGCTGACCATCATCGTGCTGATCAGCGGAATTTACCTGTGGATCGCCAAACGCAGGGCGGGCAAGGCATGAGGCCGCGCCAGTCGAGTTTCTGGAAGGTGTTCGGCATTCCGTTGGGAATCGGCCTGCTCAGCGCCGCCGGGCTGTTTGCGGCGTTACTGGGGGATGGCGGGTGGGATGCGTTGAGTTGGGTGGGGTTGGGTATACCAGCGGCCATTGGTAGTTGGGGGTTGTTCAAGGGGCGTGGCTGAGGGCCTCATCGGGGGCAAGCCCCCTCCCACACTTTGAATGTGTTCACAAATCAAAAATGGGGCTTGCCCCCGATGAGGCCCTCAACCTGCCCCTCGCCAGCCACCGCACGACCCTCTAGGCTAGCCACAGTCAATCCAGAGGAATACCCATGTCCACGCCCAGCATGACCTTGTTCCACAACCCTGCATCGCCGTTCGTTCGCAAAGTCCGCGTGCTGCTGCTCGAAACCGGCCAGCAGGACCGCGTGGCCCTGCACGCCTGCATGCCGACCCCGGTCAACCCCGATGCGCAGTTGGTCGACGGCAACCCGGTGGGCAAGATCCCGGCGTTGCGTCTGGCTGACGGCTCGGTGCTGCACGACAGCCGGGTGATCCTCGATTACTTCGACCACCAGCACGTCGGCAACCCGCTGATCCCTCGCGACGGCTCCGCACGCTGGCGCCGCCTCACATTGGCCTCGATGGCCGACGGCATCATGGATGCCGCCGTGCTGGTGCGCTACGAAACCGCCCTGCGCCCGGTAGAGAAGCACTGGGATCAGTGGCTCGACGAGCAGCGCAACAAAATCCGCCGCACCCTCGCCGAGCTGGAACAGAATGCCATCGCCGAACTGGCCAGCCACTTCGACATTGCCGCGATCAGCGTGGCCTGTGCCCTGGGTTATCTGGATTTTCGCCATCCGGATATGCAATGGCCCGTGGACAACCCACAGCTTGCCGCCTGGTATGCCGACGTCAGCCAGCGGCCTTCGATGCAGCAGACCCAGCCACCGGCCTGACCTGCACACCGACCCAATGTGGGAGCGGGCTTGCCCGCGACTGCGGTATGTCATTCAGCACATCGGTTTCTGAACCACCGCTATCGCAGGCAAGCCCAATGCCACAGTGGGCAGTGGTGACAGCAAGGAATGTGGCGATCCTTGTGGCTAACTGCGCGCCTACTTGTCGATCCTCGCGCAAGCCGATCATTGCACCGCCTCCAGATCAAACTGCAGCGGCTCGCTCGCCTTGCGCTTGCCCACCCCGTACCAGTCCAATTTGCGCGTGAGCACCATCACCGTACCCAGCAGGCCGAACAACAGCAGCGAACCCATCAGCAGCGCGTAATCCTCCGCACTCAACAACCCGTACAACAAGCCATACAACGCCGCGAGCCCCGCTGAGAACCCCAGGCCGTGGGCGACGCTGCGCAGCACATGGCACACATAGAAACCGATCAACACCACACACGCACTCGCCGAGATCAGATACGCCAGGGCAAACCCCAGGTGCTCGGACAGCGACAACAACAGCAGATAAAAGAACGCCAGCGCCACCCCCACCAGGGCGTATTGAATCGGGTGCACCGCCAGGCTCTTGAGCACTTCGAACAGAAAGAAACCGGCAAAGGTCAGGGCGATAAACAGCAGCGCGTATTTGATCGCACGATCGCTCTTGAGGTACTGGTCCACCGGGTCGATGAAGTTCACGCCGAAGCTGCGGTTGTTGAAGTCGTCACAGCCTTCACGGTCCAGGCAGGTTTGCAGGGCCTGTTCGAGGTTGGTGGAGAAGAATGAGGTCTGCCAATTGGCGGTGAAGCCTTTGTCGGTGATGTCACGCTGGGCCGGCAGGAAGTTGCCGATAAAGCTGGGGTGCGGCCAATTGGACGCCAGCGATACCTGACTGGTCTTGCCCACCGGCACCACTTGCAGTTGTTCGGTGCCTTGCAGGCGCAGGTCGAAGGCGAAGTCCACCACCGCCGGTTTTTTACTGTCCTGCTCCGGCAGCGTGACATGGACGCCCTCCCCCAGCCAATCCACTTGGGTGCCCGGCGAGAACTCCAGGCGTTGGCTGCCTAGCTCCAGCTTCAGGGCGTTTTCGATGCCACGGATATCGCTGATGCCCACCGCCAGAAACGCCGGTTCGAAGCGGTAGTCTGCGAAATTTTCGTTGATGCCCAACTGCGCGGGCAGCTCGAAGCGCCCACTGATGCGGCTATCGGCATGGAACAGCCGTGCCTGGTAAATCCCCCGAGCGCGCAGTTCGGTCTGCACCTGGCCGTCGAGTTCAAAACGGTCCGGCAGGAAATACAGGCGCCCGCGTTCTTCACGGGTTTCCTCGTAGCGCTTGTTGAGTTTTTCGTTGAGTTTCCATTCACGCACGGTCTTGCGATACGGCACCACCATGACCGGGCCGGTCAGGCGCTGGGCGAAGCTGGAACTGCGGGCGATGTCCATCACGACACCGTCGCGCAGTTGCTGGCGGTCACTGATGATGCCGTTGATCATCAACAACGGAATCAGTAACAGCAGGATCAGTAGCGCAATGGCGCCAAGTTTGAAAAGCAGGCTGCGGTTCATGGGGCTCTCCCTGTTTTGATGGGCAGAGCGTGAGCCGCGCGCGTGGGGGTTTTATGTGGGTACTGTGGAGACTGTGTGGAGATGCAGCACCACCTGCACTCCACCCGGCACATTGCCGATCAGCAACGCACCGCCGTGCAGCTTCATCACTTCTTCAACGAAGTTCAAACCCAGGCCCGTGCTCTTGCGCCCACTGGCCGGACGCGGCAATGAATAGAACCGCTCACTCAAACGCGGCAAGGCATAGTCGGGAATCGGCGCGGCCTGGTTGAACAGGGTCATCTGCACATCGTTGTGCTGGCGGCTCGCACTGAAGCGCAACGTGCCACCCGGCGGGGTGAAATCCAACGCGTTATCCAGCAAGTTGCCCAGCGCCTGGCGCAACAGGAACGGCTCGCCAAACACGTTCACATCCGCCGCAATCCCTTGCTCGACGTGTAACCCAGCGCCTTCGATGCGCGCGCATTGGGCATTGAGCACATCGCTCACCAGGGCCGCCAGCGGGATGCTCACCTGCTCTTCCAGGCCCTGGCGTTGTTCGACCTGTGCCAGGTTCAACAGGCGTTCGATCAACTGCTGCAAGCGTGCGCTTTCGCTGTCGATATTGCCGACAAAACGCTGCTGTTGCTCGCGGGTCATGTCGCCCTGCAACAGCTCCGCCGCGCCGCGAATGGCCGCCAGCGGGCTTTTCAGTTCGTGGGTCAGGGTGTGTACGTAATGTTCTACGTAGGCTTTGCCTTCCAGCTGTGTGCGCATGTGCTCCACAGCGGTGGACAGTTGCTTGAGTTCGCCGCCACGGTAGTGCGGCAGCTCGGCGCGGCGGCCCTCGCTGACGGCTTCGGCATAGGCGGTCAGACGGCGCAGGGCGGCGCTCACCCACCACGACAACAGCGCGCCGAGCAGCAAACCGAGGATGACCAGCCCGGCGCCGTACCAAAGCAGGCGCCGCTCGGTACGGTCGACATAGGGCTGCAACGAGCTGTTGGGCTTGGCCACAGTGACCACGCCGATGATCTGGCCGTTATCGCGGATCGGCGCGCCCACATGCATCACCGACGAGGTGGCGTCCTGCGGGTTACTGCGGGTGGAACGCGCGCCGTATTCGCCGCGCAGGGTCAGGTAAACGTCGTTCCACTTCGAATAGTCCTGGCCCACCGCCACGCCGCTGGAGTCGAGCAACACGGTGCCGTTGGCGTCGGTGACGTAAATTCGATGGTTAACCTGGTTTTTCGGTAGCCCCCAGATGGTCGCGCCCGGCTGACGATTGCCGTAAGCCTTGAGCAGCGCGGGCCAGTGGCTCTGGCCGAGGGTGCCGTTTTTGACGTCATCGCGCAGGATCTCGGCCAGCAGGTTGGCGGTGTCCACCAGGGTTTCTTCGGTGGATTGGCGCACGCCGGGGCGGATTTCCTTCATCACGGTGCTGAGCACGAAATAGCCGGTCAGGCCGATAAACAGCGCGTACACCAGGAACATCCGCAGCCCCAGGCGCATCAGCTGTGGCTCGGGCTGTAGCTGTAGCCGAGGCCGCGGTGGGTCTGGATCGGTTCGGCTTGGGCGGCAATGCCGCGCAATTTGCTGCGCAGGCTTTTGATATGGCTGTCGATATTGCGCTCGTAGCCGGCATCGGCAGGCACGCCCACGGCGTCGAGCAACTGTTCGCGGCTGAACACCCGCTCCGGTTGTTCCAACAGGCTCTGCAGCAGACGAAACTCATGGCGCGTCAGGCTCAAGGGCTGGCCGCGATAGGCGATCTGCATGCGCTCCAGATCCACCTGAAACAGCGCCGGCGCCACACCAGGGCCGACGCGCTTGAGGATCGCCTTGACCCGCGCCGCCACTTCCCTTGGGCTGAACGGCTTGACCACGTAATCGTCGGCGCCGATCTCCAGCCCCACGACCCGGTCGATCTCACCGTCGCGGGCACTGAGGAACATCACCGGCACTTCGCTGAAGCGGCGCAATTGCTTGCAGGTTTCAAAACCACTGATGTCCGGCAGGCCGATGTCGAGGATGATCAGGTCGGCCGGGGTCTTGCGCTGATGCTCCAGCGCCGCCTGGCCCAGGCTCAGCCAGGTGGTGCCGAAGCCCTCGCCTTGCAGGGCGAATATCAGCGTGTCGGCAATCGCCGCTTCGTCTTCGACAATCAGGATGTGGGGCATGGCAGTCCGTCAGCAGTCCGGTTTGTCGGCAGTGTACCGACGGGCCGGGTTCACCGCAGCGCCGAATTCACGCAGGGCCTTGGCACCGATCAGCAACGGGTAATTGAAGCTGCTGCGGTCGGTGAGGTTGACCTCGACGGTACGCTTGACGTTGCCCAGGCACATTTCCAGATCGATCACTGGGCGCTTGGCCACGCTGGCTTCATCTTTTTCGTCGTCTTCGTCGGCGCGGCTCTTGATCTTGCTGATGCGCGAGACTTTGTGTTCGAAGACCTTATCGGATGCGTCCTTGCCGCCCAGGCGGAAACGAACCCAGTCATCACCATCGCGGGTGAAGGTTTCGATGTCGCGGGCCGACAGCGAGGCAGTCAGCGCGCCGGTGTCCATCTTGGCCTTGAAGGTTTCGCCGATCTCCGGCAACTGGATGTATTCGTAGCGACCGTAGAGGGTCGGTTCGGCGGCCATGACCGGCAGGGCAACCAGGGCGAGGGAGGCAAGGAGCAGTTTCACGAAGTGATTCCTCGGAAAAGAAGTAGGCGGATTCTAGACCGCATAAGCGCTACTTAGTTAGATCACCCGGCGTTTTGTGATTTGGCCTCTAGACTCAAGCTGCTTATCATGGCCCGCCCACACAATTCCAAGAGTTGCTTATGCGCCGCCTGCTCACCGGCTGTTTGGTTACATTGCTGCTGTTACTCAATACGCTGGTCCTGATCGGACCGCTGATGGTGTTCGCCCTGCTCAAACTGGTGGCGCCTGGCCGCTCTCGGGACTACATGTCCTGGGCGGTGATGTGGATCGCCGAGACCTGGGCCGAGATCGACAAACTGATCTTCGCCCTGTGCATTCCGACCCAGTGGGATATCCGCGGCGGCGATGAGCTGCGCCGTGACACGTCGTACCTGGTCATCAGCAACCATCAATCGTGGGTGGATATTCCCGCGCTGATCCAGGCCCTCAACCGTCGCACGCCGTTCTTCAAGTTCTTCCTGAAAAAAGAGCTGATCTGGGTGCCCTTCCTCGGCCTGGCCTGGTGGGCGCTGGATTACCCGTTCATGAAGCGCTACACCAAAGCCTTCCTGGCCAAACACCCGGAATTGGCGGGCCAGGATTTGAAGATCACCAAACAGGCGTGCGAGCTGTTCAAGCGCCAGCCGGTGACAGTGGTCAATTACCTGGAAGGCACGCGCTTCAGCCAGGCCAAACATGCGCAGCAGGCTTCACCGTTCAAGCGGCTGCTCAAGCCCAAGGCGGGCGGTGTGGCGTTTGTGCTGGCGGCAATGGGCGAACAGCTGGATGCGATTCTCGACGTGACCGTGGTGTACCCGTCGCAGAAGATCCCGGGGTTCTGGGACTTGATCAGCGGCGCGGTGCCGAAGGTGATCATCGATATCCAGACCCGCGAGCTGGACCCGGCGTTGTGGCAGGGGGATTACGAGAACGATCCGGCCTTTCGCCAGACCGTCCAGAGCTGGGTGAACCAGCTCTGGAACGAGAAGGATGCGCGTATTGACGAACTTATCCAGTGACCTGTCGGCACCAACAACTGACGCGTGGCCGACTCACTCGGTCAGAACGAAATTGACGCATCATTATCTGCGCTAAAACCCAAGCTCCCAACGCTCCCGGAAGCTTGCGCGCCGGCGGAAACCCCAACACCGCCCTCCCCAGCTTGGCCGCTGTTTTTCATGTCAGCGAACGTCATGAAACTATCACCCTCGGCTGGCTTGTCGCAGCCGCAACCTTGTGCCGACCCGTATGTAGAAAAGGAATTAAACATGTTCTGCAGTACATTGAACTCGCTCATCGAACGGTCTCCAGAAGTGGTTGGACGTCTACCCTGATACGCCACATTCGAACGTACCAGACAGCATCGATAAGTGGATAAAGCCTTGCCGCCAGTTCCTAGCTCGGCCGAATTATCGATAGATCAAAAGGCCGCCCAACAAGGGAACGGGTCGCAAGGCGACATAAAATCAGAGCCTTTCAGTTGTCAGTGCCCCAAGCCGAGGCCAGCTTGCCCAGCACCGAACTGTTGGCGCCCTGGCTGCCCAGAAATTGCAGAATCACCGGGGCAAACTGGCCGACCATGCCACTGTCCATGCCCAAGGCGCTGAAGGCGGTGTTGAGGTCGTTGGTGTTTTTTACATTGCCGAGCAGGCCGTCCAGGCCGCTGGTCTTGCTGCCGCCGGTCTGGCCGAGCATGCCGCTCAAGGCTCCAAGGCTGCCGAGGGCATTGTTGCCCGACAACTGGTCAAGCCCTGGCACGCTCTGGCCCAACTGCGAATAATCTTTGCCGCTCAACTGATTGCGCGCCAGGCCGAGCATCGCGCCGGTGCCGCCGATGGCTTGCTCCGGGGTAACGTTCAACTGCGAGGTCAGGGTGCTCAGCAGGTCGGCCGTCTGGGACGACGGTGCGGCAGCAGCGGCTTTGTTGTTACCACCCTGCATACCCGCAATGGCATTGGCCGCGTCGCCCAGGCTGAAGCCTGCGGCCAGTGCGGGCCCGGCGGCCAACGTCATCAGGCAGGACAGGGCGAAACCGCGTGAAATCTTCATGGATACAACCTCAGGATGTAGGGGCGAAAGCAGGTTTTTGACTGGGTAACCGGTCGGTTGTTCCGAGCCAGGGAGGAACCGATCCGGCCTAAGCGAGTCCATGAACTGACTACAAAATTTGTCAGGAAGAGACTTATGACTGCGATCAAACCCCAAGTGATTGAGCACAAGCCTCCATTCTGGAGCCGCCCTCGCCTGTTCATCGGTGCCTGTGTCGTGGTGGTTGCCGGTATCGGCGGCGCGATCTACACCCAGGACAGCGTCAAATCCGCTGCCACCCTGGTGACCACCACCCAGCAGCCGGCCGCGCAAATCATGGCGCACAAAGACTACCTGGAAGTGCAACCCATCGCCGCCGCCGCCGCAGAGCCGGACAAGAGCCTGGAACTGTGGGCGATTCCCAAAGACGGCACGCCGATCTCCCTGGGCCTGTTGCCGGAGGACGGCAAAGGCATTATCGGCCTGAACCCACGCCAGCAAGCGTCCATCAGCAAACCGGTGGAGTTGATGGTGAGTTCGGAAACCAAAGGCGGCTCGGTGAGCAAACAACCGACCGGGCCCACTGTCTATCAGGGCGCACTGGCCAACCGCTGATATCCCAATACCACAAGCCAATGTGAGAGGGGGCTCGCCCCCGATGGCGTCGATTCAGTCACCTGTTTACTGACTGAATCAATACCATCGGGGGCAAGCCCCCTCCCACATTTGGCTCTTGCTGTGCCTGGGTTTTACGCCGCGCTGAACAACTTGTGCGGATCAATCACAAACTTCTTCGGCACGCCCGCATCGAACTCGCCGTAGCCCCGTGGTGCGTCGTCCAGGCTGATCACCTGCACGCCGACGATCTCGGCGATGTTGATGCGGTCCCACATGATCGCCTGCATCAGCTGGCGGTTGTACTTCATCACCGGGGTCTGGCCGGTGTGGAAGCTGTGGGATTTGGCCCAACCCAGGCCGAAACGGATGCTCAGGCTGCCCATTTTCGCGGCGGCGTCGACGGCACCCGGATCTTCGGTGACGTACAGGCCTGGGATACCGATCTTGCCCGCTACGCGCACTACGCCCATCAACGAGTTGAGTACGGTGGCCGGGGCCTCTGCCTTGACGCCATCGTGGCCATGGCCGCGCGCTTCAAAGCCCACGCAGTCGACCGCGCAGTCCACTTCCGGCTCGCCCAGCAACGCGGCGATCTGTTCGTGCAGCGGCGTATCGGTGGACAGGTCCACTACTTCAAAACCCTGGGCCTTGGCGTGGGCCAGGCGGATGGAGTTGACGTCACCGACGATCACCACTGCCGCACCCAGCAGACGCGCCGACGCAGCAGCGGCCAGGCCAACCGGGCCGGCACCAGCGATGTACACAGTGCTGCCTGGGCCAACGCCGGCCGTCACCGCGCCGTGGTAGCCCGTCGGCAGAATGTCGGAGAGGCAGGTCAGGTCGCGGATTTTCTCCATGGCCTTGTCGCGGTCCGGCAGTTTGAGCAGGTTGAAGTCGGCGTACGGCACCAGCACGTACTCGGCCTGGCCGCCAGTCCAGT
The DNA here is from genome assembly GCF_030209215.1 of Pseudomonas sp. efr-133-TYG-23. Lineage (NCBI taxonomy): Bacteria > Pseudomonadati > Pseudomonadota > Gammaproteobacteria > Pseudomonadales > Pseudomonadaceae > Pseudomonas > Pseudomonas sp. efr-133-TYG-23. The sequence continues at coordinate 107,106 of NZ_JARVSL010000041.1, forward strand.
CGCCCATGTCGACGTAGCCATAGGCGCCACCGGCACGGGCCGGGTTGACGGTCAGGCACACGCCGGTGTGTTGCTCTTTGCAGGAACGGCAGCGCCCGCAAGCCACGTTGAAGGGGACGGAAACCAAGTCGCCGATTTTCAGGTTTTCGACGTCGCTGCCCTTCTCGATCACTTCACCGGTGATTTCGTGACCGAGCACCAGGCCGGTCTGGGCAGTGGTACGGCCGCGCACCATGTGTTGGTCGGAGCCGCAGATATTGGTGGAGACCACGCGCAGGATGACGCCGTGCTCGATCTTCCTGCCACGGGGGTCCTGCATTTTGGGATAGTCGATTTTCTGTACTTCGACCTTGCCGTTGCCGAGATACACGACACCACGATTACCAGACATGTCAGTCACCTCTATATTTATCGTTGTTGAGAGAGTGGAGCGAGCTTCAAGCGGCAAGCTACCAGCCGCAAGAAGTGTGCAGTGCCGCTTTTTCCTGCGGCTTGAAGCTTGCAACTTGCCACTAAAGAACGACCGTCCTGTTAGCGTTCAAGAACACACGTTTTTCGATGTGATACCCAACCGCCCGGGCCAGTGTCAGCCCTTCGATATCGCGGCCCTTGGCAATCAAATCCTCGGGATAGTGGCTGTGATCCACCACCTCCACGCCCTGGGCGATGATCGGGCCTTCGTCCAGGTCGTTGTTGATGTAATGCGCAGTGGCGCCCACCAGTTTCACGCCCTTGTTGTACGCCTGGTGATACGGCTTGGCGCCCTTGAACCCCGGCAGCAATGAGTGGTGAATGTTGATGGCCTTGCCATCGAGCTTGCGGCACAGCTCCGGCGACAGCACTTGCATATAGCGCGCAAGAATCACCAGTTCGGCACCGGTGTCTTCCACCACTTGCCACACCTGACGCTCCTGGGACGGTTTGTCGTTGGGGTCGAGGGGGAAATGGTAGTAGGGAATCTGATGCCAGTCGGCCAATGGCTTGAGATCGGGGTGGTTTGACACCACCGCCACCACGTCCATCGACAATTGGCCGATACGCTGGCGGTACAGCAGATCGTTCAAGCAGTGATCGGCCTTGGACACCATGATCACTACCTTTGGCCGGTAGTTCGGTGCCGTCAGCTCGAAGATCATGCCAAACGCTTCGCCCCGCGCAGCCAGCCCATCGCGAAAGGCTTGCTCGTCGAACCCGTCGGGCTGGCGGAATTCCACGCGAATGAAAAACCGGCCCGAGAGGCGGTCATCGAACGAATGGTGCTCGGTGACGTAGCAGCCCTGCTCGAACAGGTAGCGGGTGACCGCGTCCACCGTGCCGAGCACGCTGGGGCAGTCGGCGGTCAAAATCCATGTATCGGGTGCGCGGCTCATGGGTTATTCCTCAGGCTTGGACACTCAGGCCGAATTCCGCCGAGGCATCCTGCAACCACAGCCACCAGTAATCCGAGAAGCTGCGACGGATCACCAGCTCCCAGGTGTCTTCGGCGGTATGGCGGATCACCAGTTGCGACTTGGCGAACACCGTGCCTACCGCTTTGCCCACTGGGAAATTATTGGGGTGCACGTCGTAGCTGGTGGATTTCATCAGCACATCGCGCACGTTCGGGCCGCTGAGTTCGAGGATCTGCTGGCCGCCGCTGACGTTGACCACCTGAATATGCAGGTCGCCCAGCGCGGCACGCAGGTTCTGCTCTGCGGCGAATTCCTCACCGCTCGGCACCACCAACAGCCACTCATCCGGGCCGAGCCATTGCAGGCTGGTTTCGCCTTTGACAATAACTTGCAGGGCGCCAGGCAATTCGATGCCCAGGGCCTTATGCACGCCGGCGGCGAACGCGGCATCGTGGCCATCGCCACGAATGGTCAGGTGGCCGAGCAGTTTCTTTTCGCGCACGGTCACACCGGCGTTCTTGCGGCCCTTACCGACCAGGCTGGCGAGGTCGGCATGGTGCAGCGACGACTCGGCCTTGGCACCGGTAGTGGGGCGTTGTTGGTACACATTGGCTGCTGTCATAAAGCACCTGTTCTGAATTCTGTTGTGTGGCTACTGGCGTCATCGGGAGCAAGCCCCCTCCCACAGGGGAATGCATTCCAAATGTGGGAGGGGGCTTGCTCCCGATGGCCGCGCCTCGGTCTATCAAATGTTCTGGCGATCACCTTTCGGGTCGAAGAACACCGAAGACACAATCTCAGCCTCGATCACGCTGCCATCGGCCTGGGGCGAGAACACCCGTTCGCCGATGCGCTTCAAGCCGCCTTTCACCACGCCCATGGCAAACGAATAGCCCAGGGAGTTGTGCGCGTAGCTGGAGGTGACGTGACCAACCATCTTCATCGGGATCGACTGCTTCGGATCGAGCACCAGTTGCGCGCCCTCCGGCAGCCACACCTTAGGATCAATCGGCTTGAGGCCCACCAGTTGCTTGCGCTCTTCGCGCACGCAGTCTTCACGGTTCATGCCGCGCCAGCCGATCCACGAGAACGGTTTGGTACGGCCAACGCACCAGCCCATGTTGAGGTCGTCCGGGGTCATCGAGCCGTCGGTATCCTGGCCGACGATGATGAAGCCCTTCTCGGCCCGCAGTACGTGCATGGTTTCGGTGCCGTACGGAGTCAGGTTGTACTTCTTGCCGGCGGCGACAATCTGTTCCAGCACGCCCATGGCGTAGTCGGCCTGCACGTTGACTTCGTACGACAGCTCACCGGTAAACGAAATGCGGAACACCCGCGCCGGCACACCGCCCACCAAACCTTCTTTCCAGGTCATGAACGGGAAGCCGTCCTTGTCCAGGTCGATGTCGGTGACTTCCGCCAGCAGCTTGCGGCTGTTGGGGCCGGACAGGGTCATGGTTGCCCAGTGGTCGGTGACCGAGGTGAAGTACACCTTGAGGTCCGGCCATTCGGTTTGCTGATAGATTTCCAGCCACTGCAGCACGCGGGCGGCGCCGCCGGTGGTGGTGGTCATCAGGAAGTGGTTGTCGGCCAGGCACGCGGTCACGCCGTCGTCGAAGACCATGCCGTCTTCCTTGCACATCAGGCCGTAGCGCGCCTTGCCCACGTCGAGCTTGGTCCAGGCGTTGGTGTAGATGCGGTTGAGGAACTCACGGGCGTCCGGGCCCTGGATGTCGATCTTGCCGAGGGTGGACGCATCCAACAGGCCGACGCTGTCGCGCACGGCCAGGCATTCGCGTTTCACCGCGGCGTGCAGGTCTTCACCGTTGCGCGGGAAGTACCAAGGACGTTTCCACTGGCCGACGTCTTCGAACTCGGCGCCATTCTTGACGTGCCACGCGTGCAGCGCGGTGTAGCGCACGGGTTCGAAGATATGCCCACAGTGCCGGCCCGCTACGGCGCCGAAGGTGACGGGCGTGTAGTTGGGGCGGAACATGGTGGTGCCCATCTGCGGGATGGTCACGTTCAGCGAGCGCGCAGCGATAGCCAGGCCGTTAACGTTGCCCAACTTGCCCTGGTCGGTGCCGAAGCCCAGCGCGGTGTAGCGCTTGACGTGCTCGACCGACTCGAAGCCTTCGCGGGTGGCCAGTTCGATGGCGGCAGCGGTAACGTCGTTCTGCAGGTCGACGAATTGCTTCGGCGCCCGTGCGGTCGCTTTGTCGTGCGGCACCTGGTAGATCGCCAGGGTAGGTTCTTCCAGACGGCTCAGGGCCTTTGGCAGAGTGCCTTCCACCGGCGCGAAACCGGCTTCGCTGGCGGCGCGCACGCCCCCTTCGAAACCATCGGCCAGGGAATCGCCGAGGCCGTAGACGCCGTTGATACCACCGACGCACACGCGTTTCTGCGGCGCTTCGCCAGGGACGAAACCAAGAATGTCTTCACGCCAGATCGGCTTGCCGCCCAGGTGCGAAGCCAGGTGAACCACCGGGCTGTAGCCGCCGGAGCTGGCCACCAGGTCGCAGTCCAGCCACTCGCCGGGGCTGGTGACTTTATGCGCCTTGACGTCAATCGCGGCGACACGCGCAGCGGTCACGCGCTTGGTGCCACGGGCTTCGACCACGGCGCTGCCGGTGAGGATGCGGATACCTTTGGCGCGAGCTTCTTCCACCAGCGCACCGCGTGGGTTGTGGCGCACATCGGCGACGGCCACCACGGCCAGGCCGGCGTCGAACCAGTCCAAGGCCACGCGGTAGGCGTGATCGTTGTTGGTCGACAGCACCAATTTTTTACCCGGTGCCACGCCGTAACGGCGCACGTATGTGGAGACCGCACCGGCGAGCATGTTGCCCGGCACGTCGTTGTTGCCGTACACCAGCGGACGCTCGCACGCGCCGGTGGCCAACACCACGCGTTTGGCACGCACACGGTGAATGCGCTGGCGCACCACGCCGATCGGCGCACGGTCGCCGAGGTGATCGGTGAGGCGCTCGTGAATGGTCAGGAAGTTATGGTCGTGGTAGCCGTTGACCGTGGCGCGGGGCAGCAGCACCACGTCCGGCAGGCTTTTCAATTCGGCGATCACACTGGCGACCCACTCGCTGGCGGGCTTGCCGTCCAGGCTTTCGCGGGAGTCGAGCAACGAACCACCGAACTCTTCCTGCTCATCGGCGAGGATCACGCGGGCGCCGCTACGCGCAGCCGCCAGCGCCGCCGCCAGCCCGGCAGGGCCTGCGCCCACCACCAGCACGTCACAGTGACGGTTGAAGTTGTCGTAGGTGTCCGGATCGTTCTCGGTCGGCGAGCGGCCCAGGCCGGCGGCCTTGCGGATGTACTTCTCGTAGGTCATCCAGAACGATTGCGGGTACATGAAGGTTTTGTAGTAGAAACCCGGCGGCATCAGCTTGCCGCCGACCTTGCCGAGAATGCCCATCATGTCGTTGTTGACGCTCGGCCAGCCGTTGGTGCTGGTGGCGACCAAACCTTGATACAGCGCCTGTTGTGTGGCGCGTACGTTAGGAATCTGGGTGGCTTCGGTCGCGCCGATCTGCAGCACTGCGTTCGGCTCTTCGGCACCGGCGGCAAAGATGCCGCGAGGGCGCGAGTACTTGAAGCTGCGGCCAATGATATCGACGCCGTTGGCCAGCAACGCGGCGGCCAGGGTGTCGCCTTCGAAGCCTTTGTAGGTCTGGCCGTTGAAGCTGAAGGTCAGGACCTTGTTACGGTCGATCCGGCCACCGTTGGACAGGCGATTGATCTGGCTCATACCTTCTCTCCAGAAGCCTTGGCGGTGAATTGCGGCTTCTCGCCAATCTTGTAGGTTTCAAGAATTTCGTAGGTCACGGTGTCGCGGGTCGCGTTGAAATACTGGCGGCACCCGGCGGCGTGAATCCACAACTCGTGGTGCAGGCCACGGGGGTTGTCGCGGAAGAACATGTAGTCGCCCCACTGCTCGTCGGTGCAGGCGTTCGGGTCTAGCGGGCGCGGGATGTGCGCTTGGCCGGACGCGTGGAATTCCTCTTCGGAGCGCAGTTCGCCACAGTGAGGACAGAAGATATGCAACATAGGGAATTTCTCCTGTTAGTGGGCGACGGCGGCAGCGCCGTGTTCGTCGATCAACGCACCGTTGTGGAAACGGTCGATGGAAAAAGGTGCCGCCAATGGGTGCATTTCACCCTTGGCGAGGCTGGCGGCAAACACGTTGCCTGAGCCCGGCGTGGCCTTGAAGCCACCGGTGCCCCAACCGCAGTTGAAGAACATGTTTGGCACCGGGGTCTTGGAGATGATCGGGCACGCATCCGGGGTGGTGTCGACGATGCCGCCCCACTGGCGGTTCATGCGTACGCGCGACAGCACTGGGAACATCTCGACGATGGCCTGGATGGTGTGCTCGATCACCGGGTACGAACCGCGCTGGCCGTAGCCGTTGTAACCGTCGATACCGGCACCGATCACCAGGTCGCCCTTGTCGGACTGGCTGATGTAACCGTGTACGGCGTTGGACATGATCACGCTGTCGATAATTGGCTTGATCGGCTCCGACACCAGCGCTTGCAGCGGGTGGGATTCGATTGGCAGGCGGAAACCGGCGAGCGAAGCCATGTGACCGGAGTTACCGGCAGTGACCACACCAACGCGCTTGGCGCCGATAAAGCCCTTGTTGGTTTCCACACCGATGCACACGCCGTTTTCCTTGCGGAAGCCGATCACCTCGGTTTGCTGGATCAAGTCCACACCGAGGGCATCGGCGGCGCGGGCGAAGCCCCAGGCCACGGCATCGTGACGGGCCACGCCGCCACGCCGTTGCACGGTGGCGCCGAGCACCGGGTAGCGGGTGTTTTTCGAGCAGTCCAGGTACGGAATCTCGTCGGCTACTTGCTTGGCATTCAGCAGTTCGCCATCCACGCCATTGAGGCGGTTGGCGCTGACGCGGCGCTCTGAGTCACGGATGTCCTGCAGGGTGTGGCACAGGTTATAGACGCCACGCTGGGAGAACATCACGTTGTAGTTCAGGTCCTGGGACAGGCCTTCCCACAGTTTCATCGCGTGTTCGTACAGGTGCGCCGACTCGTCCCACAGGTAGTTGGAACGCACGATGGTGGTGTTGCGCGCGGTGTTACCGCCGCCCAGCCAACCTTTCTCGACCACGGCCACATTGGTGATGCCGTGTTCCTTGGCCAGGTAGTAAGCGGTCGCCAGACCATGCCCGCCGCCGCCGACGATGACCACGTCGTACACCTTTTTAGGGGTCGGCGTGCGCCACATCTTCTGCCAGTTTTCGTGATGGCTGAGTGAGTGCTTGAAGAGGCCGAAGCCCGAGTAGCGTTGCATAGTCATTACTCCAATACCGCGCTCAGCGATAAACCGGGAAATCAGCGCACAGGGCAGACACGTGCTTGGCCACGTTGGCCTCGACATCGGCGTCGCCGAGGTTGTCGAGGATGTCGCAGATCCAGCCAGCCAACTCGATGCACTGCGGCACTTTGAAACCACGCGTGGTCACCGCCGGGGTGCCGATGCGCAGGCCCGAGGTCACGAACGGCGACTGCGGGTCATTCGGCACGGCGTTCTTGTTGACGGTGATATGGGCGCGACCGAGGGCGGCATCCGCCTCTTTGCCGGTCAGGCCCTGACGGATCAGGCTGACCAGGAACAGGTGGTTATCGGTACCGCCGGACACTACATCGTAGCCGCGTTTGATAAACACGCTGGCCATGGCCTGGGCGTTGTCGATCACTTGCTGTTGGTAAGCCTTGAAACCCGGCTCCAGCGCTTCCTTGAAGCACACCGCTTTGCCGGCGATCACATGCATCAGCGGGCCGCCCTGGGCGCCAGGGAACACGGCGGCGTTGAGCTTCTTCTCGATCTCTTCGTTGGCCTTAGCCAGGATCAAACCGCCACGCGGACCGCGCAGGGTTTTGTGGGTAGTGGTGGTGACCACATCGGCGTAAGGCAGCGGGTTCGGGTACAGACCGGCGGCAACCAGGCCGGCGACGTGGGCCATATCGACGAACAGCAGCGCGCCCACCTTGTCGGCGATCTGACGGAAACGAGGGAAATCCAGAGTCTTGGAGTAGGCGGAGAAACCGGCCACCACCATCTTCGGCTTGTGCTCCACCGCCAGGCGCTCGACTTCGTCGTAGTCGATCAGGCCGGTGTCGGTGTTGATGCCGTATTGCACCGCGTTGTACAGCTTGCCCGAGGACGACACTTTGGCGCCGTGGGTCAGGTGACCGCCGTGGGCCAGGCTCATGCCGAGGATGGTGTCGCCGGCATTGATCAGCGCCAGGTACACCGCGCTGTTGGCGGACGAACCGGAGTGCGGCTGCACGTTGGCGTAATCGGCACCGAACAGTTGCTTGGCGCGCTCGATGGCCAGGGCCTCGACTTTATCCACATGCTCGCAGCCACCGTAGTAGCGCTTGCCTGGGTAGCCTTCGGCGTATTTGTTGGTGAGGCCGCTGCCTTGGGCTTCCATCACCCGCTTGCTGGTGTAGTTCTCTGACGCGATCAGCTCGATATGATCTTCCTGGCGCTGCTCCTCGGCATTCATCGCCGCCAGCAGTGCGTCGTCATATCCCTGAATCTGGTCTTGTTTGCTGAACATCGCGTCTCTCCCAGCCTTTCGTATTGTTAAGGCCCTCGCAGGGCCCTTTGATGCGATGGTAGGGCTGGCGTAGACAGGTCAAATGCCTGCGCACGCCACGCAAAGGTGCGTTTACGACATTACCGAATCAACACCAAATAAATGTGGGAGGGGTTAGGCAATGATGTGGCGCAGGAGTAGCAGCAGGAGGAAGTGCGTGGGATACAGGGCGTAGGCCCAGCGGCGCATTGCTGGCGGCGAGGTGCTGTGGGCATGTCGCAATAAGACCAACCCCGCCCATGGCGCAATCAGGCACGCGACCAGCCCCAACAGCGCCACCGGCGTGCCGCTATTGAGCAGGATCTGCCATTGATTGGCGGCCACGCAGACCAACCCTGGCAACACACTGAAATACCAAGGCCGGCGAAATACCAGCAACATCGCCAGCGGCAGCAATACACCCAACAAACCGAACATTAAGTGCGCTGAAAATACCGCCGCTATCGTGACCGCGATCAACGCCAATCCTCGATCAATAAACGTCTTCTGCTGCCATCCTCGGGCAACCAGCAGGCCCAGCGCGAGGGTCGGCAACACGTTCAACGTATCGGCATCCTCGATAAACAAGCGATACGGCACTTCGCTGATCACGCTGAACAGCAGCAACCAGCCCAGGTAGCGCCATTGACCGGTTACCGGGGCGTTGCGAACCCGGTGCAGGTTCGCCGCAATCGCCAGGCAAAACCACGGGAACGCCAGCCGACCCGGCACGTACAGGCCGTCCAGGCTCAAACCGACATAACGCAGGTGATCCAACACCATACTGAGCAGCGCCAGCCACTTGAGCAGGTCCAGAGCGCCGTCTCGGATGGGTCCGACAGGCAAGGTGTGAGCGCTGTGCATAATTCCCCAGTGACTTTGCATTTACAGTGCGTGCGCACGCCCAACAATCTTGGTTACAGTGCGCACCAATATCGACCACAGGAACGGGCCATGACCGACAAGAGCCAACAATTCGCCAGTGACAACTATTCGGGCATCTGCCCGGAAGCCTGGGCCGCCATGGAACAAGCCAACCACGGCCATCAGCGCGCCTACGGCGACGATGAATGGACCCACCGCGCCGCCGACGGTTTCCGCAACCTGTTCGAAACCGACTGCGAAGTGTTCTTCGCCTTCAACGGCACCGCGGCCAACTCCCTGGCGCTGTCGTCTTTGTGCCAGAGCTACCATAGCGTGATTTGCTCGGAAACCGCCCACGTCGAAACCGACGAATGCGGCGCGCCGGAGTTTTTCTCCAACGGCTCCAAGCTGCTCACCGCCCGCACCGAAAACGGCAAACTGACGCCGGAGTCGATCCGCGAGATCGCCCTCAAGCGCCAGGACATCCACTACCCCAAACCCCGCGTAGTTACCCTGACCCAAGCCACCGAAGTCGGTAGCGTGTACACCCCCGAGGAAATCCGCGCCATCAGCGCCACCTGCAAAGAGCTGGGCCTGAACCTGCACATGGACGGCGCGCGCTTCTCCAACGCCTGTGCGTTCCTTGGCTGCTCGCCGGCCGACCTGACCTGGAAAGCCGGGGTGGACGTGCTGTGCTTTGGCGGCACCAAAAACGGCATGGCCGTGGGCGAGGCGATCCTGTTCTTCAACCACAAGCTGGCCGAAGACTTCGACTATCGCTGCAAACAGGCCGGCCAACTGGCCTCGAAGATGCGCTTCCTCTCCGCGCCTTGGGTGGGCCTGCTGGAAAACGACGCCTGGCTCAAGCACGCCCGCCACGCCAACCACTGCGCGCAGTTGCTGAGCAGCCTGGTCGCGGATATTCCCGGCGTGGAGCTGATGTTCCCGGTGCAGGCCAACGGCGTGTTCCTGCAACTGTCGGAACCGGCCATCGCCGCGCTGACAGCCAAGGGCTGGCGCTTCTACACCTTTATCGGCAAAGGTGGGGCGCGCTTCATGTGCGCGTGGGATACCGAAGAAGAACGCGTAAGGGAACTGGCTGCGGATATCCGCGAAGTGATGAACGCCTGAGACGGGCGAATAGTGGCGCTGTGCCGAGACTGTTATTGGTTATTTCCGACAGCAACACAGCGAGTTTTCATTGACTAGCCTCTTGGAACCCGCAAGGAAATCGCCGCTGCAGCGGCTACCCTCGCGGGTATTACCATCCGCCGAACAATCGGCTGGAAACGGAAATCCAGAAGAGGTTTGAATCATGGAATATCAAAGCACCGGCAATACCCTGAAAAGCGACGGCACTGTCACCACCACCGTTATCGACTGGGACGAGTTCAGAAAAACCGCCCAGGTCGGCGACACCATCCGCGAGCCGTCGAGGACGCTGCGGATCTATGACAAAGTCTATGAATTGACAGCGTCAGGCCAGCACTTCGTGGTGCATATCTATGCCCAGTGATCGTTAACACTTGAGACTCGCGTCGCAGGCCAGCACTGCGACGCAGAGCTAGCAGATGCCTCCCTCCTCGCCGGCTTTTCGATATCGCCGTACGGTATAACAACTCGACATATAAACTCTGTCGCAACTGCAATTAAATTACTGACGCAATATTAAGTAGTAGTTGGGACAAGCAGTTACCCTAACCCACCGCACCCCATAACAAAAACCAAAACAAAAAACAAGCTGTCACTATTCACAGTTTACCAATCCACAGAGATTGTTAATTCTTACGGTGCGCGCACTTCAATGAACACCCACCCAAACCAATTGAAGGAATTTTAATCATGACAACTCAAAAAGCGGCTCCTATTCCGTATTCAGTCAAAACAACCGAAGAAAAACTTATTCTGGCCGTAAGGGAAAACGATATCATTGAAATAGATGGCCGAACTGCTCACGCAAAAAACGTGAAATACACGTTCAATTCAAATGGCGAGTTCATTAAGTCTTTTACGGCAGACCCTCATCAACCTTAAGTAATAAAAACGCTAATAGCACAGGGTGCCTCTTGTTCACCCTGCGCTATTAGTGACCCAATCAAAACTCACCCAACACTGGCGGTTATCGGCGTGTTTCAGAACTCAATCCGTACATCCCCCTTCGGCACACTGCAGCACGAAAGGATATAGCCTTCGGCTTCATCATCCTCGGTGATCCCACCGTTGTGCTCCATCTCCACTTCCCCACCCAGCTTCAGCACCTTGCACGTGCCGCAGATGCCCATGCCGCAGGCTTTGGGGATCATCAGGCCAAGCTTGGCGGCGGCGGCGTGTACGGTTTCGCCCGGCGCCACGCGGATGCTCTTGCCCGAGGTAATGAACTCCACCTGGTGCAGGTCCGCCAGGTCGACTTCCGGCGCGTCGGCGGCTTGTTCGGCTTGCTCCACCGCATCGGCGCGGGCTTCGGGTGGCGTGGCGCCGAAGGATTCCTCGTGGTAGCGCGTCATGTCGAAACCGGCGGCTTCCAGCAGGCGCTTCACGGCGGTCATGTAGGGCGTTGGGCCGCAGCAGAACACTTCGCGCTCCAGGAAGTCGGGCACCATCAGTTCGAGCATCTTGTGGTTCAGGTAACCCCGGTAACCGGCCCATGGTTCGCCCAGGCCGTGCTTTTCGCAGATCAGGTGCAGGCTGAAGTTATCGATCCGCGACGCCATGTGCTCCAGCTCGCGGTGGTAGATGATGTCTTTGGGCGAGCGGGCGCTGTGGACAAAGGTCATGTCGACATTGGCATTGGTGTCGTAGAACCAGCGCGCCATCGACATCACCGGCGTAATCCCCACGCCGCCGCTGAGGTACAGCACTTTCGGACTGGGGAAGTCGATGGCGTTGAACAGCCCCACCGGTCCGTGCACCGCCAACTCCTGGCCTTCATGCAAAGTGTCGTGCAGCCAGTTGGACACCTTGCCGCCAGGCACGCGCTTGATGGTCACCGAGAAGCTGTATGGCACCGATGGCGAGCTGGAAATGGTGTAGGAGCGCATGATCGGCTGCCCGTCGATTTCCAGCTCCAGGGTCACGAATTGCCCTGGTTTGAAAAAGAACAGGATCGGCTGGTCGGCCATAAAGCAAAAGGTGCGCACATCCCAGGTTTCCTGGATGACTTTGACGCAACGGACGATGTGCCGACCATTGGCCCAGGTCTGGGTGGTTACCGGATTCAGGAAATTATTGGACATGTTGTTCTCCACCGCCGAGGTCGGCCTTATGGTGGCGATTCTGCGTAACGCGAGAACCGCCCACTTACCTATCTGCGACATTCACATACTTATCGCGACCAGCCCCCATACCACGGGGCTTGCGCGTCGGGATCAGAGTGGGCCATGTCGCTCATGGATAAGGTTCGCCGCATCAGCAGCCCCACACTCGCTCCCAACAACGACGCTTTCTTTACGCCTTGCTGCACACCTGATCAGCCACTATTCGCCGGCCACACAGAATGGCCATGAGGACCTACACGATGGACGTCACCGCAACCTTAAGCTTGGGCGATCCGCTGGAACCCGCACGCAAGGCCACCGCGCAAATGCTGCAAGAGCGCGAGCGCACTTTTTCGCTGCCGCAGCCGTTCTACTGCGATGAGCGTTTGTTCGATATCGACATGCAGGAGATCTTCCAGAAAGAGTGGTTGATCGCCGGCATGACCTGCGAGATTCCGACCAAGGGCAACTACCTGACCCTGCAAGTGGGCAAGAACCCGATCATCGTGATCCGTGGCGCCGAGGGCGTGGTGCATGCGTTCCATAACGTGTGCCGTCACCGTGGCTCGCGCCTGTGCACCAGCGACAAGGGCAAGGTGGCCAAACTGGTCTGCCATTATCACCAGTGGACCTACGAACTGGACGGCCGCCTGCTGTTCGCCGGCACCGAGATGGGCGCCGACTTCGACATGAATCAATACGGCCTCAAGCCGGTCAACGTGAAGACCGCCGGCGGCTATATCTTCATCAGCCTGGCCGAAAACCCGCCGGCCATCGATGACTTCCTGTCGACCCTGAACCACTACATGGAACCCTACGACATGGAGAACACCAAGGTGGCGGTGCAAACCACCTTGATGGAAAAGGCCAACTGGAAACTGGTGCTGGAGAACAACCGCGAGTGCTACCACTGCGGCGGTTCGCACCCGGAGCTGCTCAAAACCCTGCTGGAATGGGACGACGTCACCGACCCACGCGCCGACCAGGCATTCAAGGACCACGTCGCCGCCTCGGCCGCTGCCTGGGACGCCGAGAAGATCCCGTACGCCCACGCCAGCTTCGGCCTGCGTAACCGCATCGTGCGGATGCCGCTGCTCAAGGGCACCGTGTCGATGACCCTCGATGGCAAACAGGGCTGCGCCAAGCTGATGGGCCGCATCAAGAACCCGGACCTGGGCTCGATGCGCATCCTGCACCTGCCACACTCGTGGAACCACTGCATGGGCGACCACATCATTGTGTTCACGGTGTGGCCGATCAGCGCGCAGGAAACCATGGTCACTACCAAGTGGCTGGTACACAAGGACGCGGTCGAAGGCGTGGACTATGACGTGGAGCGCATGCGCCAGGTCTGGGACGCCACCAACGACCAGGACCGTCGCCTGGCCGAAGAGAACCAGCGCGGCATCAACTCCACGGCCTATCAACCGGGCCCATACTCCAAGACTTATGAGTTCGGCGTGGTGAACTTCGTGGACTGGTACAGCGAGCGCATGCTGAGCAACCTGGGCGCGGCACCGGCGCCTTACCTCAAAGGCGTGGCGGCACACGAATAAACGATCCTGATCGTTGGAAATGTGGGAAGGGGCCTGGCCCCCTCCCACAATCGAATCTCGCACTGCTTAATATTTGATCAGATCTCTCCCAGCCCCCTGCCCGCCTGCCCTCCAGCCTTTGCCCAACAACTTATCCACAAAGCCACCCACAGCAATTGTGGGCAACTGCGCCAACTACCCGAAAATAAGTGAAGAAAATCCGTGACTTATTCAAGTTACGGGTTGGGACGTGCATTTGATCATTTTTCGATCAACTCGCTACAACCCAATAAAATCGTGGCTTGCAGCACTACGTGAACACCTTATCCACAGAAGCGCCAACAGAGTTTGGGGGCAACTTGCACAGCACTGTGGAAAACCGCGGCAACCCTGCATAAATCCAGGCTTTGGCACTGCTCCAGCGCTTCAGCCACGGAATTGATCACTTTTTAATCATTTCAATCAAAGCCTTTATCTTTAAGGCCTGTAGCCGATAGCGAACATCTTATCCACAGAAGCGCCAACAGACTTTGGGGGCAAGTACACATACCCCATCACGCTTATCCACACGGAAAACGCTTCAAAAACCGAGGCTTAGCCTGGTTATTTTTCATACAGCAGGCTGCAGCCCTTAATTTACCTGAGCTACAGGCACCCACGAACACCTTATCCACAGCCAGACACACAGCGATTGTGGGTAACGTGCCAGGCGGTATTCGTCTGTACAAAAAATACTCAGCATCTACACTCACCTTTGCAGTTAATTTCACAAGCCTGGGTTAACGCGGAAGTCCTTGGCGGGATAAACGGGAGGAACAACAGTGATGTGGCAGGGCACACCCAGCCATCACTGCGCCAAAGGTTTTACGCTGATTGAATTACTACTGACGCTGGCCTTACTGGCCACGCTGGCGACAGTGGCTTATCCGCTGACGGCATTGATGGGCAAACGCGACCGAGAACTCGACTTGCAACGTTCGTTGCGAGAGATACGCCGCGCCATTGATTCCTACAAAGAAGCCAGCGACGACGGGCGCATCGAAAAGAGCGTCACTGACAGTGGTTACCCGCCCTCTTTGCAGACATTGGTCGATGGCGTCACCGACCAGACCAACTTGCAAGGTCAAAAACTCTATTTTCTGCGACGCATTCCTCGCGATCCTCTCTGCGAATGTCCCGAACTGGCAGCGGAAAAAACCTGGCAATTGCGCAGTTACAAGAGCAGCGCCGATAACCCACAAGAGGGAGAAGATGTATTTGACGTTTCATCCCGCAGCACTCGGGAGAGTTTGAATGGAACGTCGTACAGCCAGTGGTGAGCGCGGTTTTACCCTGATCGAATTGCTGGTGGTGATGGCCATCATCGCCACACTCATGACGCTGGTCACCCCCCAGTATTTTCGCCAGCACGCCAAGGCCCAAGAGACGGTGCTGCGCCACAACCTCTCCACCATTCGCCAGGCGCTGGATCAATACCGCGAAGACCACGGCGATAACCCCGACTCCTTGCAAGCCCTGGTGGACCGCCGCTACCTGCGCGAAATCCCTCTGGACCCGCTGACCGGCAAGCGCGACACCTGGCAACTGCAACCCTCCGACGAACAAGGCCTGGGCGACGTACGCAGCGGCGCACCGGGCACCGCTAACGATGGGACGGCCTATGCAGACTGGTAAGCAGCGCCAGCACGGCTCGGTGTTCATGGGCATGCTGGTGACGGTGGCCGTCGTGGCCGTGATGCTGATGGAGACGGGCACGCTGTGGTCCAGCGTGTTGCAGCGCGAACGCGAATTGGAACTGCTGGCGCGCGGCAACGAAATCCGCCGGGCCATCGGCCTGTACTACAAGGCCGGCAATGCCTTTCCCAAGTCCCTCGAAGACCTGGTGCTTGACCGGCGCCAACCGACCGTCAAGCGCTACCTGCGCCGGGTCTACACCGACCCGCTGACCGGCACCACCGAGTGGGGCGTCGTGCCAGGACCGGGCGACACCATCATGGGCGTGTTCAGCCAGGCCAAGGGCACGCCGTTCAAGCAAGGCAACTTTGCGGTCATCAATCAAAGTTTTACAGGGCAAGGCAGTTATCAAGGGTGGGTGTTTCTGTATGGCTCTGTACAGAGTAACCCTGCAACCCGCGTCACTCCTCTGGGAGATCAGCCGACTCAATGATTTCAACGATATGAACACACTGATCGTTCCAGCAGTTCGGAACTTGTTTATCTGGATTGAAGGTGGACTAGAGCATGAGAAACTTACACAGATATATGCGTGCCGCCCTTAAATGGGTGCTGGCAGGAATCGTGGTATTGCCGGCCTTGGCATTGGCCCATGTGGCGACAGATACGCCGGTGGCACGACAATTTTACTGTCGGGGTCAAGCGGACTTCTGGAGCCCTAATCCGTCCGATGCGGGATGCCGGGCGCTCTTGGAAGCAAATAAGGATCTCCCACACTACCCAGGCCAGCAATGGAACCAGGTATCAATTGAAATTCCGAAACCGCAGTACGAGGATCAGGCAGTCGTCGAGCAGTACATACCAGATGGAAAACTCTGCTCCGCCAACAATCCAGAAATGCGTGGCCTCGATCAGCCTTCAGATAAATGGCACAAAACTCCAATCACACCTAAAAATGGCTTTCTACAGGTCATTATTTCCGGTACGGCTCCCCATGTAAGCAGTGATGTTTATATCTATCTGAGCAAACCTGGCTATAACTCCGCGACCATGCCGCTGAAATGGAGTGACCTCGAACTGCTGAAAAAAGAAAGAGTCGATAAGGCATTGCCTGATGACGGGACGGCGCTGAACCCTCTAGGGCTAATGCAAGGCTATTTTAGAATAAACGTACCGATTCCAGCCGGTCGCTCGGGAAATGCGGTGCTATACACTCGATTTCAGCGAGACGACCCTAACGGCGAAGGTTTTTACAACTGCAGCGATGTTACATTCAGCGGTGGGACTGCCCCTGAGTGGTACGCCCAGGGGCCCTTCCTGTTGCCTGGTTTTACCCCACATCCGGGAGACAAGATCCGCTTTCGCGTACTGGGTGCGGATGACTCGCATGATGAAGTCGTAGACATCCGGCATCCCGTTACAGATGCGAATCCGGCCGTTTGGGGGCTGGGGCTGGTACAAGCGCTATCGTCATTCAAAACAATTGTGCAGATAGGTGAACTCAAAGGCACAAGCATCATCTACAACACCGTGGAGCCAGGGAACAACCAAATCTTCCTTGCCGACAAAAATGCCTCTATAGGGATGTCGATTATTACCGACGACGGTGGAACCCCTGTAGATCAACGCCCTCCTGTTGCCAATATCCAAGGCCCAGCCGAAGCCACAGAAGGTGAAACCGTCACTTTCGACGGTGGAAGCTCAGTCGGATACAACGGCAAACTTACCTATATATGGTCTACAAACGCTGCGAAAGACGCGTCAAATATACCCAACCACGAGAGCACCTTTTCTTTCACAGTGGCTCCGTATTTCGACGCCATTCCGGGTGGTCCGCAGCCTGACCACAACGTTTCCTTAACCGTTTATGATCATAAAAATCTGAAAAACGACCCGAAAAAAGTTGTTTTCGTGATCAAAAAGGCTGGGGGCGATGACGGCTTCCCTCAGTGGAAACCGAATGGCGGCTACAACAGCGGCTCACAAGTATCCAATTATGGAGTGAAGTACCGGTGCAAACAGGGATCGGCAGGCGCATGGTGCGGGCAGAATGAAAATGAACCCGGCAAACCCGGTTCCACTTTCTGGCAGCGCGCATGGGATGTTGTTCCTTGAGCCACTGGCATATGCACTGACTTGATAACAGCAAGTGCCAAACGTTATAGGGCGCCTTACGGCGCCTTATATCGCGCAACGCTACAATTGGAAGCAGTACTGGTTATAACGCAGTCCTACCGGCGGTGCCCGCTTCCCCAGCGGGCCGGAAGAGTTGATCACAACCGCCGAGTATCGCCATGCGCACACGCACACTTATCACCCCCTTCCAACGCGCCTTTACGCTGCTGGAACTGCTGGTCGTCCTGCTGATCATCGCCCTGCTCGCCGGCTATGTCGGACCCAAGATGTTCGATCGCCTGGAGCTGGCCAAGGTGCAAACCGCCCAAGGCCAGATGAAGTCCCTCGCCGATGCGTTGAACCAGTACCGCCTGGACAACGGCAACTACCCCGACGAAACCCTCGGCCTGAATGCGCTGACCACGCGGCCCGCCAATGCGGGCAATTGGCAGGGGCCTTACTTGAAGACGTTGCCGCCTGACCCCTGGGGCAACCCATATTTCTACAGAAACCCGGGCACCCCGCCCAACGACGCCGAGATCATCTCCCTGGGCCGCGACGGCAAGGCCGGTGGTATCAACACCTACGCCGACATTGTCTACGGGCTGTAACGGACCATGTGCGCGCTGCGGATTGTTCTGATGCTGCTGTGCCTTTCGGGCACCGCCCAAGCCAATTGCTGGCAACTGGCGGCCAGTCGTTATCACGTTGATCCGCTCTTGCTGTACGCCATCGCCAGGGTCGAGTCCGGCCTCAACCCCCGTGCGCGCAATATCAATGCCGACGGCAGCCAGGACATCGGCCTGATGCAGATCAACAGCCGCCACTTACCGGCACTGGCGCGGTTCGGCATCACCGAACAGCACCTGATCACCCAGCCTTGCACCAGCGTGATGGTCGGCGCGTGGATCCTGGCCGGTTTTATCCGCGAAAAGGGCTACGGCTGGCAGGCCGTAGGCGCCTACAACGCCGGGCCCAAGCCGGACCGCGAGGCGCGCCGCACGCGTTACGCACTGGCAGTGTGGCGTTACTACGACGAGTTGCTGCAACAGCGCCGGCAACTGGCGAGGCAAACGCCATGATCGAAATAGACGCCCGCATCATCCGCGACGGTCATTTGCAGTCCCTGCACCTGCAAGCCTTTGACCTGGCCCAGGCGCGCCAGCAATTGCAGGCCGACGGCGCCCAGGTCATCTCGCTCAAAGCCCGTCGCCAACTCAAATTGCCGAGCCGGCGCTCCAAGTTCGCCCTCGGCTTGTTCATCCAGGAATTGGTGGTGCTGCTGGACGCCGGCCTGGTGCTGGTAGAAGCGGTGGAAACCCTGCGCGACAAAGCACCGCCGGGGATCAATCGGCAGGTGATGAGCGAGCTACTGGCCTCGATGTATGAGGGCAACTCGCTGTCCAGGGCGATGCAGCTCAAGCCGCAGACGTTTCCTTCATTGCTGATCGCCACCGTGGCGTCCTCCGAACACAGCGGCCAATTGGCCGTGGCCCTGCGCCGCTACCATCACTTTGAAGCGCATTTGGAAACCGTGAAAAAACGCGTCAGCGGTGCCCTGATGTACCCCTTGGTAGTGCTTAGCGTGGGTGCGTTGATCCTGTTGTTTTTGCTGTTCTTCGTGATCCCGCGTTTCGCCTCGGTGTTCGACGCCGTCGCCGACTTACCCGCCACCGCGCGCTTCATGGTGTGGTGGGGCGCGCTGGTGGACGCACGCGGCATGGAGTTGCTGATCGGCCTGGCGCTGGCGGTGGGTGCGCTGGTGCTGCTGTTTCGCAGCGCCGGGTTCAAGCGTCGCGTGGCCGAGCTGTTCTGGAAGATTCCCAGCCTGGGCGCCCAGCGCACGCTGTTCATCCTGGCGCGTTTCTACCGCACGGCGGGCATGTTGCTGATGGGCGGGATGCCGGTGGTTACGGCGGTGGAGCTCTCCGGCGCCTTGCTGCCGGTAGAACGCCAAGCGGCCCTGCGCCAGGCCATGACCGATATCCAGGCCGGTCAGCCACTGTCCACCTCCCTGGCCCGCCAACAACTGACCACCGCCGTCGCCGAACGCCTGTTGCGGGTAGGCGAGCAAAGCGGCGAATTGGCAGCGATGTGCGAGCGCATCGCGCAGTTTCACGATGAAGCCTTGGAGCGCGCCATCGAGCTGTTCAGCAAGGTCTTCGAGCCATTGTTGATGCTGGTGGTGGGCGGGCTGATCGGCCTGATTGTCTTCATGTTGTACATGCCGATTTTTGAACTGGCAGGTTCCATCCAGGGGTGACGCAATGAGCGACAACACGCACAAGTGGCAGGCGCTGGCGAGCCAACGGGGCATCACATTGGCGGCCTACCTCACCGAATTGCTCAACACCGCTCCAGACCAACTGCACACGGTCGCCGAGCCGTTGGGGCTGCTCGCCATCGGCCCTGAGCAGCTCAGCGAAGACTGGCGTTTCGACCTGTTGCCCCTGCCCCAGGCCCTGATGCATAACGTACTGCCTCTGGATCACCTGGGCCAACCCTGCCTGGTGCTGGGCGACCCCTTTACCCTGGCCAGCCGACACTGGTTGCAGTCTTCCAGTACCTTGCGCCAACTGCCTCTGGCCATGAGCCTGCCCGGTGCGGTGAACGCCCAGTTGACCAAAGCCGAAGCCAGCCAGCGGGTGATGCAACCCTTCGGCGAAGACGACCCTGACACACCAATCGGCCAGGCCGCCCAGGAAATCTCCTTGAGCAGCATCGCCCGCGACGACAATCCGGTGGTGCGTCTGGTCAATTCCATGCTGTTCGATGCACTACAAAGCCGCGCCAGTGACATCCATGTGGAAACCACTCCCGGCGGCCTGGTGATCAAGTACCGCATCGACGGCGTGTTGCAGCAGATGGGCCAGGCCAGCGGCATGGACATGGCCGAGCAGGCGCTGTCGCGGATCAAGGTGTTGTCGGAGCTGGATATCGGTGAGCGACGCGTGCCCCAGGACGGGCGTTTCAAGATGAAGATCCAGGGGCGCGAAGTGGATTTTCGCGTGTCGATCATGCCCAGCATCCACGGCGAAGACGCGGTGCTGCGCATCCTCGACAAATCCCAGCGCGGCGAATCCCTGAGCCTGGAGGCCCTGGGGCTGGCCGCCGACACCATCGCCCGCATCCGCGCCCTGGCCAGCGAGCCCTACGGCATGCTGCTGGTCACCGGCCCCACCGGCAGCGGCAAATCCACAACCCTGTATGCCGCGTTGTCGGAGACCAATACCGGCGAGAAAAAAATCATCACCATCGAGGACCCGGTGGAATACGAACTGCCCGGCGTGCTGCAAATTCCGGTCAACGACAAGAAGGGCCTGACCTTTGCCCGTGGCCTGCGCTCGATCCTGCGCCACGACCCGGACACGATCCTGGTGGGCGAAATCCGCGACGGTGAAACCGCGGGCATCGCCGTGCAGGCGGCGCTGACCGGGCACCTGGTGATGTCGTCGGTACACGCCAACAGCGCGTTCAGCGTGCTCGAGCGTTTTACTTATATGGATGTGGACCCGGCGAGTTTCGTCGAAGCCCTCAACGGCGTAGTCGCCCAACGCCTGGTGCGGCGCATCTGCGCGGATTGCGCGGTGGAGGCCGAACCCGACCCGGACATTGCCCGTCTCGCCCAACTGCCCGAGGCCCAGTTAAAGCAAGGCCGCTACCGCGTGGGCAAGGGCTGCGAGGCTTGCCGCCACACAGGCTATCGCGGCCGGCTGGCCCTGGCAGAGGTTCTGAGCATGAACGACACGATCAAGGAGGGACTGTTGGTGCGCAGCTCAGCGTCCACTCTGCGGGAGCTGGCCCGGGAAGCCGGCCATGTGTTTATTCGCGACATAGCCCTGGCCCACGCCGCCCGGGGCGACACCACGCTCAAGGAGATCCACCGTGTCATTTCCCTTTATTGAGCATGTGGTGTGGCTGCATCGCGACGCAGCCGAATGGGCCGCACGCGCGCGCTGGCGTGGTGCGCCTGTCTGGCATGCGCAATGCCAGGGTACGCCGCTGGCCGCCTGCGCCGAACTGTTGGAGCAGGCGCCGCGCGGACGCGTGAAGTTCCTCGACCGGGCCACAGTGCTGCTGGGTTTTCCCCATGTGCATTACCTGATGCTGCCCTGGCAACCCGAGGTGTACAGCCCCCAGGACTGGCAAGGCTTGGCCGAGGCAATGTTCAGCCGGCAAGCCAATATCGATGCCGAGCATTGGCAAGTGCAGGTCGCCGATAGCCCGTTCGGCCAACCGCGCCTGGCAGTCGCCACACCACGGGAGTTACTGCTGGACCTGCGCGAACTGTTCAAGCTCAACCGCTTGCCGCTGGTGACCTGCACCCCCGTGCTGACGGCGGTCGCCCAACAGTACTGGCGGCACCTGCCTGACGATTGCGTGGTGGCCGTGCCCGAGGCCGGCAGCCTCAGTTGCGTGTATCGACACTTGGGCATCATTGATCAGGTATGCGTGATCCCCACCCAACCCGGCAGCACCTTGAGCGACAACTTGTTTACCGCCGACCTGCTGGTCGAGCGGCATGCCCCGGCCACGCTCGTGGTCAGCAACGCGCCGGCGGAGCATCGCTTGGGGCCCGTGCACCCGTGGCTGGAGGAGGCGCCATCATGAAAGCCAGGCTCGCCGGTATCTGGCAGCAATTGCGCGCGCCCCGTGCACCGCGTGTCGATTTCCAGCGCCCCGCCCCCACCCATCGCGCCCTGGTGGCCGCGCTGTGGCTAATGGCGAGCCTGTTGCTGGTGAGCACTTGGCATCACTGGCAACGCATGGTGCATCAGCAGCAGCAGACCGATGTGCTGGAGCAGCAATTTATCCAACTGACCCGCCGTCAGGAGCAGTTGATTCAGGCGGCCATCCGCTTGTCGCCCCAGCAAAGACAACAACTGGCGAGCTTCGCCCAGCAAAAGGTCACACCGTTTGCCTTGATGGATGGCGTGGCCCAGGCCTGGTCCAAGGAGATCGCCCTGACCCGCGTAGAGGTCAACACCCAGGCCCAATTGCTGCACCTGGATCTGGAGGTCAAACAACTGGGCGATGCCTTTCGCTTCGTGGATCGGCTCAAGGCCCAGCCCGGGGTGCAAGTGAACCTGCAACAAAGCGCACTGAAGAACAACGACCCGCAGCATCCGGTGCAAGTCAAACTCACCGTTGGCGCAGGGTAGCCGGCCATGGACACCCTCGTTCGCCACCTGCCGCGCCTGCGCTGGCACCTGATGCAATGGCGCCAGCGCCTGGGCTTCTGGGGCCTGTTGGCCGTGGGCGTGATGGCGGCGGTGCTGTTGATCGAAGTCGTGCTGATTCAACCGGCCAGCAGCGCCGACAGCCAGCGACGCCAGGCGCTGCAAGCGGGTATCGACGAGCAGCCCCAAGACGTTCAAGTGACTGAACCGGCAGTAGTGGAAGCCCTGCCCACGGCACAAGACTTTGCCCCGCGCCTGGAAAAACTGCTGGGCCTGCTGAGCCAACGCGGTTTCATCATTGAGCAAACCACCCTGGCCTACTCCACGCCGGGGGATACCGGGCTGCAACGCCTGGATGCGCAGATCCCCCTCTCCGGCCCTTACTTCCTGCTGCGCGAGGCCTTGACCGAGATCGCCAAAGAGCCGGCGGTACGCATCGAAAACCTCACCCTGGAGCGCAAGGAAATCACCAGCGGCCTGCTCACCATCGACCTCAAAATCAGCGTGCTGGGGGTGGTGGAATGAAACTTCCGTTGTACCTGCGCATCCTGCTGGTGCTGACGTTGATCGGTTGCGGCTGGCTGTTCTGGCAAGACCAGCCCGAGCCCCTCGACAGCGCACCGCCCCCCGTCACCACCAAGGCAGCGCCGAGCGAGCCGGCGGCGCCCACACCCACCGCCGAACCCGCGGAGACGATCGTCGACCTGTTTCCCATACAGACCTGGACCCCGCCGCCGCCCCCCCCACCAGTGGACAACGCACCGCGCAGGCCGCCAGCGCTGCCCTTCAAGGTCAGCGCGCAATGGCGCTACGAGAACCAGGCGAAAATCGTCGTGCTCAGCGGCAACGGCGCCCAATACACCTTATGCAACCGCTGCTCGGTGCCGGGGCGCATTGTGCCCGGCAAGATGCTGGACGCCCATTACCGCTTGGACAAACTCACTGACACCGCCGTGGTGCTGACCTACATGCCGTTGAAGCATGTCAGCACCCTGCGCCTGGACAAGCACTGACCCGGGAGGGGCACGATCATGCGGCTTAGATGGATTCCCTTGGGCCTGGCGCTGTGCGCAGTGAGTGCGTGTGAAACCCAGCGGGCGATCAAGCAAAGCGATGAGTTGCGCCAACAGGGCGATATCGTGCGTTCGGTCGAGGTGCTGCAAGCCGAGGCCAAGGAAGACCCCGACGATATACAGCTGCGCACCGCGCAGTTCAGCAAGCTGGAGTTGCTGGTGGCCCAGTACAGCCGTGAAGCCAACGCCGCCATGGTGCGTGGCGATGACACCGCCGCTATCCGCGCCCTGGAGACCATCCTCAAGTACGACCCCAGCAACCTGGGCGCACGCCAGCAAATCCAGAGCATCCAGGCGATGAAGCAACTACGCCCGCAACTGGCGCGGGCCTATGAGATGAAACGCTCCAACCCGGTGGAAGCGCTCAACCTGGTGCGCCAGATCATCGCGCAGAAGCCCAACTACCGAGAGGCCCTAGACCTGCGCAACGCCTTGACCCGCGAGCTGGTGAGTGCCGACCACCTCAGCGCCGACCTCTCCGAGGCCATGCGCAAGCCTTTGAGCCTGGAGTTCAGTTCCCAGAGCCTGACCACGATTTTCGAGACCATCGCACGGTTATCGGGGGTCAATTTCGTCATCGACAAAGACGTCAACCCCAGCGCGTCGGCCAGCATGACCGCCAGCCGCACCACCGCCGAAGACGCGCTGAACCTATTGCTGACCACCCAGGGCCTGGACAAGAAAATCCTCAACAACAACACCGTGCTGATTTACCCAAAGCGCCCGGACAAAGAACGTGAATACCGCGAGCTGGCGGTGCGCACCTTCTACCTCAGCCATGGCGATGCCAAGGTCGTGGCCGCTGAGATCAAGCAGGTGCTCAAACCCAAGGAAGTGCTGGTGGACGAGCGCCTCAACGCCGTGCTGGTGCGCGATGGCCTGGACACCCTGAGTGCCGTGGAAAAACTGGTGGAGGCCATCGATATCGCGCAGTCGGAAGTGACCATCGATATCCAGGTGCTGGAAGTCAGCCTCAGCGACGAACTGAACCTGGGTATCCAGTACCCCGGCAGCATCGGCGTGTCCGTTGGCAACCTGAGCAACGTGCCGGCCGGGCTGGCGGGCATCCCGATCAGCGCCCTGCGCGGCATCAACGGCGACAATATTCTGCTGGATGCCAACAGCACCGAGGCGCGGATCAATATGCTGCAACGCAGCGGCAATACGGTGACCCTGGCCAACCCCAGGGTGCGCGTGCGTAACCGTGAAGAAGCGCAGGTGAACATCGGCGATAAAATCCCGGTGGTGACCACCACCACGGCCAACCAGATCACCACCTCGTCGGTGTCTTACCAGGATGTCGGGCTGCAGATCACCGTCAAACCGATCATCAGCCTGAGCGATGAAGTGAACCTGGAACTGAACGTGGAGATGAGCCATATCACCAAGCGCATCCCCAGCTCGGACAACGTACCGGCCACCTTTGAACTGGGCTCGCGCGCCACCAAGACCCTGCTCACCGCCCGCAACAATGAGACCCAGGTGGTTTCAGGCCTGATCCGCACTGCCGACGTCGACGAGGGTTCTGGCCTGCCCTGGTTAAGCAAAATCCCGTGGATCGGCAAAAAACTGTTCGGCACCAATGTGAATACCCAGCAGAAAACCGAAATCATCCTGCTGCTGACGCCCCGGATCGAACGCAACCTGGACTTGCCGATTTCCCAGATCAGCACCTTTCACAGCGGCACCGAAGCGCGCAGTTCGACGCAGGGCATGATCCTGCGCGACACCACGGAAAAGATGATCCTCAAACCCACCGGAGGCGACCCGACGCCCGCGCTGCCGCCACCGATGCAGCAACCGGACGCCAACTGGCAGCCCTTGCCGCCGCCGTTACCGGATCTGGTGCCAAAGTCCGAGCCAGCCGCCCCTTAATCTCAGACCCTGAAGAGGATCAAAACTGTGGGAGGGGGCTTGCCCCCGATATAGGTGAGTCAGTCAATGATGCTGTGACTGTCCTACCGCTATCGGGGGCAAGCCCCCTCCCA
>NZ_JARVSL010000039.1:0-127442 GCF_030209215.1 Pseudomonas sp. efr-133-TYG-23
CGTCAAGATTAAATTCCGAAACCCCAATTGCGAAAGCAGTTGGGGTTTTGTTTTGCGCGCTCGAAAAGCCGTGGGCATCATCAGCGCCGACTTCGGTGCTAGGAAGCTCTATTAGACATATCTTTTAATCAGCCCAAGAGCACCGCCAAATCGCCCGACAAATTTGCACAGTTATTTCTGAACCAGACCACTAGAATAGGCACCTAACCATTTTTAGAGTCAGAGCCCTACTATGCCTGATCCGGTTGATGCCACAGAGGTGTCGGATTTACCGCTGGACGACCTGGTGGCCTGCCATGAGTGCGACCTGCTGATGCGCAAACCCGTGCTCGCTCTTGGCGAAAAAGCCCAGTGCCCACGTTGCGGTTACGAGCTGTACGCTCACCGACATAACGTGGTTGAGCGAAGCCTTGCCTTGGTACTTGCTGCACTGTTGTTGTACATCCCCGCGAACTTTCTGCCGATCATGCAGCTCAATCTACTGGGTCAGTCTTCAGAGGACACCGTGTGGAGCGGCGTTGTCGGTCTCTTCGACACGGGCATGCAGGGTGTAGCCATCGTGGTGTTCCTGTGCAGCATGGGCATTCCCTTGCTCAAGTTGCTGTGTCAGTTAGCCGTGCTGCTGAGCATACGGTGGAACATCGGCCGCAGCTATGGCCTGCTGCTCTATCGTATTTACCACCACTTGAGAGATTGGGGGATGCTGGAGGTCTACTTGATGGGCGTACTGGTGGCGATCGTCAAGCTCGCTGACATGGCGTCCATCACGATTGGCCTGGGCCTTGGCTGTTTTGTCAGTTTGTTGATGGTTCAGGTCCTTCTTGAGGTGGTGATGTCGCCCCACCAGATCTGGCAAGCGCTGTCAGGGGAGGATGATCATGCGGGCGATTGATGCGGGCATTCTGATTTGCACCGAATGCCATGAGTTGAATAAGCAAGAGCCAGATGTCGATGAGCAAGTGTGCAGCCGCTGTGGCGCGCTGGTTCATGCTCGCCGCCCTGATAGCCTTACTCGTACTTGGGCGTTGTTGATCACCGCCGCTTTGCTCTACATCCCTGCCAATATGCTGCCCATCATGACGGTCAACTCCTTGGGGCAAGGCGATCCCAGTACCATCATGGCCGGTGTTATCCAGCTGGTGCAGCACGGTATGTACCCGATTGCGGCAGTGGTATTCATTGCCAGTATTCTTGTGCCGACATTCAAGCTGGTGGGTATCGGTCTGCTACTGTTCTCGGTGCAGCGCCATCAACCACTCTCGGCGCAACAACGTATCGTGATGTACCGTTTTATTGAATTCATTGGCCGCTGGTCCATGTTGGATATCTTCGTGATCGCCATCCTCGTGGCGGTCGTAAACTTTGGACGACTTGCCAGCGTCGAGGCCAACCTCGGCGCTGCGGCGTTCGCCAGTGTGGTGATCTTGACGATGCTTGCCGCTGTAACTTTCGATCCCCGACTGATTTGGGATAACACGGAGTCGGACGACGACCATGAGTGACTTGCCTAAAGCTAAAACCCGCCCTGCTTCCAACTGGTCAGCCATATGGGTGTTGCCTCTGATTGCCCTGATTATCGGCGGATGGCTGGGGTGGCGTGCTTACTCCCAGCAGGGCATCGAAATCCAGGTGCGCTTTGAAAGCGGCGAGGGCATCCAGGTCAACAAAACCGAAGTGGTTTATAAAGGCATGCCCGTGGGCAAGGTCAAAGCCTTGGCACTTGATGACGAAGGCAACAATCGCGGTGTGATCGCCACCATCGAGATGGGTAAGGACGTCGAGCAATACCTCAAAACCAACACGCGCTTCTGGCTGGTCAAGCCCAGCGTCAGCCTCGCGGGCATCACCGGTCTGGAAACCCTGGTATCTGGCAACTACATCGCTGCCAGCCCTGGTGATGGCGAACCCACTCGCAAATTCAAGGCGCTCTCCGAAGAACCGCCTCTGTCCGACGCCAAGCCCGGCCTGCACCTGACCGTCAAAGCCGACCGCCTCGGCTCACTCAACCGGGGCAGCCCGGTGTTCTACAAGCAGATCCAGGTGGGTCAGGTCAAAAGCTATCTGCTGTCCGAAGACCAAAGCACCGTTGAGATCAAACTCTACATCGAGCCGACTTACGCGCACCTGGTGCGCAAACACACGCGTTTTTGGAATGCCAGCGGTATCAGCATCGACGCTAACCTCTCCGGCGTCAAAGTGCGCAGCGAGTCGCTTTCCAGCATCGTGGCCGGTGGTATCGCCTTCGCCACGCCAGAAAATCGCAAAGACAGTCCACCCACCGATCCAAGCCTGCCGTTCCGCTTGTACGAAGATTTCGACGCGGCCGCCGCCGGTATTCGTGTGAAGGTCAAGCTGGCTGACTTCGAAGGCCTGCAAGCGGGGCGCACGCCGGTCATGTACAAGGGCATCCAGGTCGGTAGCCTGAAAACTCTGAAGATCGATCCGGATCTGTCCAGCGCCAATGCGGAATTGACCCTCGACCCCTTGGCTGAAGATTACCTGGTGCAGGACACGCAGTTCTGGGTCGTGAAACCTTCCATCTCCCTTGCCGGCATCACTGGTCTGGAAGCCTTGGTCAAAGGTAACTACATTGCCATCCGCCCTGGTGACAAAGGCAGTGCCCCGCAACGTGAGTTTGTCGCGCGGGCCAAAGCGCCGCCGTTGGACCTGCGTTCTCCGGGCCTGCATATGGTGTTGTTCACCGACAACCTGGGCTCCCTGGATGTCGGCAGCCCGATACTCTACAAGCAGGTCAAAGTCGGTTCGGTGCAGAGCTATCAATTCTCGCGCAAGAGCAAGCAACTGGTGATTGGCGTTCACATCGAGAAGGAATACGAGAACCTCGTCAACGGTTCGACGCGGTTCTGGAATGCCAGCGGCGTGACCCTGACCGGCGGCCTGACCGGCGGTATCCAAGTAAAAAGTGAGTCCCTGGCGAGCCTGATGGCCGGCGGTATCGCTTTCGAAACCCCGCAAGCAAACGTTCCGCTGAAAAAACGTATCCCTCGCTTCCGTCTGTTTGCTGACCGTGAGGCCGCCAATCAACATGGGACCCTCGTCACCATCAAGGTCGACCGCGCCGATGGCCTGCGCCCAGGAACCCCGGTGCGTTTCAAGGGCTTGGATGTGGGCAAGATCGAGAGTGTCGAACTGAGTGCCGATATGCAGTCGGTCATGCTCAGTGCGCGTATCACCCAAGTGGCCGATCGCGTCGCGCGCGTCGGCAGTCAGTTCTGGGTGGTCAAGCCTGAGTTGGGCCTGATGAAAACGTCCAACCTCGACACCCTGGTCACCGGTCAGTACATCGAGGTGCAACCGGCGGCGAAAAATGCCGGCCCGCAGAAAAATTTCGTCGCGCTGAATCAACCGCCGGAAGTCGTGAACCAAGAAGCTGGTTTGAGACTGGTCCTGAGCGCAGCGCGTCGCGGTTCGCTTAAGGAAGGCGTGCCGGTTACCTACCGTGAAGTCACCGTGGGTAAAGTCACCGGTTACGAGCTGGGCCAGACCGCCGACCGTGTGTTGATCCATATCCTGATTGAACCCAAGTACGCGCCGTTGGTGCGCAGTGGCAGCCGTTTCTGGAACACCAGTGGGTTCGGGCTCGACTTCGGCCTGTTCAAAGGCGCAACGGTACGCACCGAGTCCCTGGAGACTCTAGTGGCGGGTGGTATTGCATTCGCCACGCCGGAGGGTGAGCGCATGGGTAACGCCGCGCGTGCCCAACAAACCTTTCCGCTGTTCGACAAGTTCGAAGATGAATGGCTGACCTGGGCGCCCAAAATTCCACTGGGCAAATAAACCGAGGCGCGGCAATCGGGGGCAAGCCCCCTCCCACATAAATCAGGATGTGGGAGGGCTTGCTCCCGACAAGAGCCTCAACATCACCACAAAAAAGGCCGCGATCCATAAGATCGCGGCCTTTTTGCATTTCAGTGCAACCGGTCAGACTTCATCCAGCTCCGGTTCATCCGCCTGCACGTTTACCGTGGCCTTCACCACATCACGACGACGGATGTACTTCCAGTCCGCCTCGTCGATGTAGATACCATTCGGTCCGCTACCGCCTTCCAAGTCGATAGCCACCTGGGCGGAAACCTGGGGTTTCACACTCGCCAGGATCGGCACGAAGCCCAGCTGCAAACTGGTTTCCAGCAGCGCGGCCTGGTTCTTCTCATCAATATCCGCCGCTTCATCCAGGTAGTACGGCAAACGCACGCGACCGGCCTGGTCGCGGTCCATCAAGTGCAGCAACAGATACATGTTGGTCAGAGCCTTGATCGTCATGGTGGTGCCGTTGGACGCCGCGCCATCGATATCGGTGTGAATCACCGGCTGGCCGTTGACCTTAGTGATTTCGAAGGCCAGCTCGAACAGATCCTTGAGGCCCAACTGGTTATGGTTGGCGGCCACCAGGCGAGCCAGGTATTCCTTGGCTTCTTCGTTCTTGTTGTCCTGCTCGGCGCTCTGGCTGAGATCGAACACCGACAGGGTTTCGCCTTCTTCGTATTGACCGGCGCTGTGGATTATCTGGTCGATATGCTTGAGCGCTTCCTTGTTCGGTGCCAGTACGATGCGGAAGCTCTGCAGGTTGGACACCTGACGCTTGTTGATCTCGCGGTTGAACAGCGCCAGTTGGTGTTCCAGGCTGTCGTAGTCGCTGCGGATATTGCGCAAGGTGCGCGCGATATCGGTGACCGCCGCACGGCGTGCCTTGCCCAGGGTCAGGGCTTCATCGGTGCGGTGGGCATAGGCGTTGATCAGCAGTTGCAGGCGACGTTCCACATCATCCTCGCTGTCGAATTTGGCCACACCCTTGAGGCGCACCTGAGCGTACAGCGCTTCGATCTGACCATCGGCGCGCAGCAGGCCCTGCCAACTGTCCTGATAGTCATTGAGCAGCGGCAGCAGGTTGTCCATGGAATCGTCGATAGGGTCCATGAACGGCGTGCCGAACGGCAAGTCCGCAGGCAGTAACTGACGACGACGCAACGCGTCATCCAATGTGCGTTGCTTGGCTTCCATGTCGCCGATTTGACGCCCGACCAGTTGCAGCTTGGCCGACAGTTGCTGGACCCGTTCGGTAAACGCGTCGCTGGAGCGCTTCAACTCGTCCTGAGCCGCTTCCATCTGCGCCAGGCTTTCCAGCTTCTCACCTTCTTCAGCGCTCAAGGTCTGCGCGCGGCGGAAATCTTCCAAGGCTTTCTGTGCGTCCAGCACCTGCTGGTACAGCGCTTCGGTCTGGGTTTTGCTCGCGGCGCGGTCAGCCGCCACGGCTTGCTGGGTTTTGAGCTGCTTGAGTTCTTTTTCCAGGCGCTCTTTCTGGTCGCGCAACGCCGCACGGTCTGCCAAAGCCTGCAATGCCGGCGGTTCGATGTGGGAAATGTCGATAGACAACCCCGGCACTTCAAAGCGCTCGCCCTTGAAGCCATCAAGGATCTGCTCCAGGGATTTAACCCACAGGCCATCCTCATCCAGCGTGATGCCATGCTCGCCCAACGGCAGGCTGAACAGCGCACTGTTGAACAGTCGCATCAGACGCTCGACATCCTGCTGTGAGAATTCTTCCCGCAGCTTGGCGTAGCTGTTGTTGTCCGCATGGTCTAGCTGCTGCTTGACCGACTTCAAGCGCTTTTCCAGGTCACGCAAGCGCTCGTCCAAGTCTTCGGCGCTGAACTGTCGCGACTGCGCCAGCGCGCCCGCGAGTTCGTCGTGAGCATCCTTGGCCGCGAGCAATTGCTGCTCCAGCACTTTCACATCGTCCACCAACGCGAAGCGATGTTTGAGCACCGACAATTCACCCAGCCAACGCTGGATGCCGCTGATTTCCCGCTCCAGGCGCATCAGCTCTTGAGTGCCGCCGCGCTGGTCGTTCTGCAGCGCGTCCTGTTCGTTGCGGTAATGCTCGGCCTGGATGGTCAGCTCTTCCTTGCGTGCACTGGCGTAGTCCGACCAGGTGCCCAGCAACGAATCCAACAGTGGCGACAGGCGATGCAGTTTGCCGCGCAGGATGTCGCGGTGCTTCACGCCATTGGCCAGGGCTTCGACCAGCGGCCCGGCGGCCACCAGGGAGTTGTAGTCCTGTTCCATGCGTCGCACATCGCGGAAGGCTTCTTCGCACGCGGCGATGTAATCCACACTGCCGGAACGCAGGCTGTGTTCAAACGCATCGAGGAACAGCTGCTTGAGCTTGGCCGCGGTGATTTCGCGCATGTGCAGCAGGTTGATAAACAGCGCGCGGAAGGTTTTCAGGCTCTGCTCGCTGGTGGAGCGCAGCGGGATCAATGTCAGGTCCAGCGGGATCGATGTGTGACCGCCGACCAGCAAACGCCGCAGTTCATCCGGCTTGAGTTCGTAAGCCTTGAGGCCCTCGCGCTCAAGGTTGGTGAACAGTTCTTTCTGACGCAGGCAGGTGTCGTTTTTCTGGTAGTGGGCCAGGTCGAGCTTGCCGGCATAGGCAAAGAATTGGTGGCCGAAACCACCGCCCGGCCCGCGACCGACCACACCGATCACATGCGGGCCGTGGGGCAGGGAGACTTCCACGAGGATGTAGCTGGTGTCGCTGGCAAAGTAGAAACGTCGCGATTGTTCCAGGGTGTACTTGCCGAAACTCATGTCCGACATGCGTGCCAGGATCGGGAACTGCAGGGCGTTGATCGAGGCGGACTTACCCAGGTTGTTCGCGCCGTACACCGACAGCGGCTCTTCCAGCGGAAACAAGCCCAGGCTGTAACCGGCGGTGTTCAATAGGGCGAAGCGGCGGATGCCGTAGCGTTCCTTACTCATGCGTCGGTCTCCTGTTCTTCGGCAATGGCGCGGGCCAGGGCGTCTTCTTCGCTCTCGTTGTCAAACTCGCTGAGGTCCAGCGGGTCATCGGTCTGCAGCAGTTTCTCATCGCTGTCTTCGTCGATGATCACCGGCGCCGGCAGTGGCAAGACGCTGTGCACACTGGCTGCCAGGTCGCGGTCCTGCTGCACCGACAGGCACACGTCGAGGAACCGGTGCATTGGCGGCAGGAAGCGGTACACGCCGTTGTCTTCGCTGGCGAATCCGAGCTGGGTCATGCGACGCATGATTTTTTCTTCGAGTTCTTCCTGGGTCTGCACTTCGGCCTGGATAAACAGGTCGCGGTACTTTTCCAGCAGCGACGGCAGTTCGTCGCGGCCCAGGCTGCCACCGTCCAGCACGGCGATTGGGTCGCGGCCCTGGTCGGCCAGGTGCTCGACGATGATGAAGGTGAACAGCGCCAGGCGCTGCGCGGTCTTGTTGACTTGCGCGGCAGCCACGGCGGTGTCGGGCACGAAGTAGTAGAAGCCCCGAGTGTCGCAAACCAGCTCAAAGCCCAGGGCCTTGAACAACGTGCGGTACTGGTCCTGGAAGTTCGACAGTTGGGCGTACAGCTCCGGGTCGCGGCGGCTGACATGGTAACCCTTGAACAGCTCGCGGAAGATCGGCGCCAGCTGGGACAGTTCGGATAGATCAAGATGCATGAGGAGTGCTCGCAGAATGCTCGGCCGCGTCAGGCGTGGCCGGGAGCAGGGCGAAGGAGCGCAGGCTGACCTGGTGCTCGTGGGTGTGATAGTCGCGACGTTCCAGGCGTTCGCGCTTGAAGCGTTTTTCACGGGACAGGCGCGAGAACCAGTACAGCAATTCGTCGGTGGCGCCGTCCGGTTCCTGCTCCAGCAGCCAGGACATCAAGTCCGGCATCGGCAACGCGTCTTCGCAGCGTTCGAGCATCTCTTTGACCGTGCGCGGCGCGCGTTGGGCTTCGCCCTTGTGGGACTTGTGAGCCTTGGGGAACCGCGCAGGCTTGGGCTCGAAATTCGCCAGGGCATACACATAGGCTTCGACCTGGCTCGCACTGCCCAGGAATGTGCTTTGCGGTCGGGTAAACATCGGCATTGCCGCTTGCGGCAGCGCGTCCAGGCCCTTACGTCGAATCGCCGACAAGGCCAGCGCCGCGCCACGGGTCACGGCGTTGTGCCGGCGCGCTTCTTCACGCAGCGGCAGCAGCAGTTCCCGCGCATGGCGCAAGGTCAGTTGGGCGCTGGTCTGCATTTCGAGGATGCGCGCGTGGGTACGCAGCAGCATGTCATCGTCCACCAGATGGCCGAGGCGCTGCTGTTCGGTGAGCAGGCGCAACAGCACGTTTTCCACTTTGCGCACGCCTTGTTCGAAGGCGCCGTCGGCGTTCACCAGTTGGATCATCGGTTCGACGTATTCGTCCCAGGTCGCCAAGACCTCGGCGTAACGCTGGCGCAACGGGATCTGCCGGTCGCTGGTCTTGGCGCGGTCGGCCACGGCGGCCAGGGCCTGTTCGTCGTTGGCGAGTTTTTTCAGCACGTCGCGCACGCGCATGTCGAGCAAGCGCAGTTGGCGGGCCAGGTCGTGGCCGTCGCGGATGTCGAAGGCGTCCTGGATATAACCGGCCAGGCGCTCAAGGTGGCGCAGGTAGGCTTCGATCTCCAGGCACAGGCCCAGCCGGTGCTCCTTGCGAAGATAGGCCAGGAAATCGTGGATCTGCGCGTTAAGCTCGAAGCGATTCGGGCTCTTGGCCACAGGCACGAGGATGTCGAGGCGAATCCACACGTCCAACAGGCTGGTGATGTCCTGGGGCGTGCTGTCCAGTTGTTGGGCGGCCAGTTGCGCGCGCAGCTCGCCGAGGCTCAGGGTGCCTTGGTCGAAGTGTTCGCACAGTGGCTCAAGTAAGGCCCAGTGTTCGGCGAGGGCGCGCAGGACGCGCTTGGGTTCGATCATGGGAATGGCCGCTGGTTGGCGATTAAAAGTCGCGATTGTACTGCATCGCACGGGGGATTTATCCACAGCCGGTCAGTGTGCAGTGGGCGATTGTGAGCGAACAGCGGTAGAATCCCCGCTCTTTACTTATCCACAAGTGGCCGAGCTGTGCTTATCGAGTCCCGACGTCGCGCTTACTTGACCGCCATGCAGGTGGTCAATTGGCTGCCCCGTACCGAACTGCCGTTTGCCGCACCGTCGCGGCCCGAGCTGCTGCAAGCGCTTGAGCCCGACGCGGTGTTCGAGTCTTCGGGGGAGGAAGCGGCCCCGCCGGTCGCGGTGATCAAGTCTGTGCCCGAGACGCGCCCAACGTTGGAGCGGGCCAAGATCGAAGTCCCGCGGCCCTCGCCAGCGGCCAAGCCGGCTGTGGTCGAAGAGGCTGCGCCGGTGGTCAAGGCACCGGTGGTGCCGCCGCCGCGTTTTGCCCTGCAATTGCTGCGCGCCGGGCGTTGCCTGCTGCTGGTGGAGCTGCCCACCGGCGAGCGCTTCCAGACCCGCGACCCGGCCTACCTATTGCTCAAGGACATGCTGCGCGCCGCCGGCCTGCCCGATAGCCCGCAGATCGTCGGCGACCCGGTGCGCTGGCCGCTGCTGACGCGCGGCACCATGGATCAAGGCCCCGAGGCTGCGCGCGACTTCGTGCAAGGCTTTGTGGCGGCGCGCCTGGAAGACGAGCCCAGCGTGTGTGTGTGGTTGATCGGCCTGCCTGCTGTGCGTTTTGCCGGTGAAGCCAACGCCGAGGCGTGGTATCGCGAGCTGCAGGTCGACAGCCTGGGCTCGGTATGGGCCCTGCCGGGCCTGGAACTATTAATGGAAGAGCCACAGCGTAAGGCTGATGTCTGGCAAGCCATGCGCCGGCTGATGGCGCGCTGGAAAACAACCGATGAGTGAGGCTTTATCCTTCCGCCCGATGACCGAGGCCGACCTCGACGCCGTGCTGAAAATCGAATATGCGGCGTTCAGTCACCCCTGGACCCGTGGGATTTTTCTCGATGGGCTGGGCAAGTACCAGATCTGGTTGATGTTCGAAGGCGAGCAGCAAGTGGGGCACGGTGTGGTGCAGATCATCCTCGACGAGGCGCATCTGCTCAATATCACGGTCAAGCCGGAAAACCAGGGCCGCGGTCTGGGCCTGGCATTGCTCGAACACCTGATGTCCCGCGCACATGCCGCGAACGCGCGGGAGTGCTTTTTGGAGGTGCGGGACAGCAACACCGCAGCGTTCCGGTTGTACGAACGCTATGGTTTCAACGAAATCGGCCGTCGCCGGGATTACTACCCGGCCGTGGGTGGCCGGGAAGATGCGGTGGTCATGGCCTGTACTCTGGTCGACTGACCACCCGAGCCAATGTGGGAGGGGTTAAGCCGACTCCCACAGGTGAACCGCGCCAGTCAGCGTTTGCCACCTATAGGGTCGATATCCGCCAGTTCTGCCTCATCCAGTCCATTCCCACCGCCGATATCGTCCTCGTCTACAACACTTAGATCGAAATCGGCAGGTCGGTCTTCCCCGGCCTCTCGCGCATCCCGCGCGCCGTCTTCGTGGATCAGGGTTTCGGGGCTCATGTCGTCGTCGGTGGCTTCATGATCGTCGGTGGAGGCCCCGGTCATCCCGGCTTCACGCACGCGTTCATCAGGCATCAGGTGTTCGCGCTCGCCACGGGGGATTTCGTCGCCGATTTCTGCGCTAGGAGCCTCGTCGTCGAAATCCAGCTCGCGCATCGAGCCCATGCGGTCTTCGTTGTCATCAATCGGTTCGGGCTGGGTAGCGCCGTAGGGACGTCGTGATTCAGTCATGGCCAATCCTCATACTGTGGGGCATATAGTGTGTGGACAGGCACCGCGCCCGAAAGATTCAAGCTAATTGCCGCGCGGCGTGACCTGGACGAGTGGTCGTGTGTCACACAGCTGCGCATCATTCCTGAGGCTTTCCTGATGAACGAACTACAAGACCTGCTTGATAACAACGAACGCTGGGCGGATGCGATCAAACAGGAAGATCCCGAATTCTTCGCCAAGCTCGCCCGCCAGCAAACCCCGGAATACCTATGGATCGGCTGTTCCGATGCACGGGTGCCGGCCAACGAGATCGTCGGCATGTTGCCGGGCGATCTGTTTGTGCACCGCAACGTGGCCAACGTGGTACTGCACACCGACCTCAATTGCCTGTCGGTGATCCAGTACGCGGTCGATGTGCTCAAGGTTAAGCATATCCTCGTCACCGGCCACTATGGCTGCGGTGGCGTGCGGGCTTCGATGCAGGACCGCCAGTTCGGCCTGATCGATGGCTGGCTGCGCACCATTCGTGACCTTTACTACGAAAACCGTGACCTGCTGGCCCAGTTGCCGACCGAAGAGGAGCGCGTCGACCGCTTGTGCGAGT
Source organism: Pseudomonas sp. efr-133-TYG-23 (assembly GCF_030209215.1). Lineage (NCBI taxonomy): Bacteria > Pseudomonadati > Pseudomonadota > Gammaproteobacteria > Pseudomonadales > Pseudomonadaceae > Pseudomonas > Pseudomonas sp. efr-133-TYG-23. The sequence continues at coordinate 11,177 of NZ_JARVSL010000039.1, forward strand.
TGAACGTGATTCAGCAGGTGGCCAACGTCGGTCACACCAGCATCGTGCAGAACGCCTGGCATCGCGGGCAGAGCCTGTCGATCCACGGTTGCATTTACGGCATCAAGGATGGCCGCTGGAAGAGTTTGAACACCACCATCAGTGGCTTCGAGCAACTGCCGCCGCAATACCGCCTGCGTCCGTTGGGCGAAGCCTAAGGCCGCTTGCGTTCGCGCCATCGAGCCATGAACGCCTGCCCTTCGGCGTTCAGTGGCTCATCGCGACCGGTGATCCAACCCCGGCAGTTCAACTCGCCGCACTGGCAGGCGAATTGCCGGAACAGCACGTCTTCGGTGTTGGCGTAATCGCGGGTCAGTGGGGCGCCGGCAGGGATGTCGCACAAGGTCCAGACTTCCAGGTAATACAGGTCGAGAAACACATTCGGCGTGCAGGAGTGCGGGAACAGGCCGCTGAACCAGCCATCGTAAAGATGAATGCGCGACGACAGTTGCAGGGTATGCAAGCGCCGCTCACTCAAGGCATAGCCCGATATCTTGGCGATGCAAACGCGGCTTTCGAACGGTACGCGCGCAGTGATCCGCATGGTCAGCCCATCGGCCGATGGCACGACGTCGAAGTCGCGTGTGGAGGGGTAGTCGTTTCCAAGCGCGGGCTTGAACGGGTAAAGACAGTCACTTCTGGCGTTTTTAGCCTTAGCCATGGCCTGAGTCTTCATAACTCTCCTTGGTCAGGCTGCATCGACTCCGTTGGTGGCTGACGACCAGTCTTGCAGCAGATGGGCTCCGGGCAAGACTCGCTGATGTTGGATCCGATTTCTACTGTCAAATCTGACAGTAGAAATCGGCTGTTTTTTGTGCCTTTTACAGCGCTGGGGCCGTGATCGTGGGGGTTGGCGCCGGTTCCTTCAGCTGTTTTAGATGAGTTTTGATCGGCGGCGTGGCGCATTTGGCATTGGCTTGTTCCGGCGTCAGCTTGCGTACCGAGGTGTAGAACAGCTCACAGGTCTGCTCCTTGCGCGTGACTTGCCAGGTATTCATGCAGGCTTTGAGCAACACATTCGGGTCGCTGGCCGGTTTCTGCCCCATACCGGCCTGCCAGCAGGCGGCACTCAAATCCTGGCCCATGACTTTCAAACCTGCCTCATCGGCCTTCTGCTCGTTGCCGTCATAGGTCGCCGGGTCGGCGGCATACCAAATGTAACTGGGGTGGTTGGAGCCCAGCACCGATACGTTCTGGCCGGCGGCCGGGCTGATCTGCGCCAGGCCCAGCACGCCCACGGTTTGCCCATATTGCTGCTTGATCCAGTTACGCACCGGTGCGCCGAACGCCACCATCGGCAGCGCTCCGTTGGGCAACAGGCTCAGCTCCTTGACCATACGCGTCTGGTAGTCGGTGAAGTAGCTGTAGACCGCCTCCAGGTCTTTACCGGCGTTGGACGGTGCGGCGATGGGGGCGATATCGATAATGGTCTGATAGGCCGGAGTCTCGGTGGCGGGGACGCCGTTATCAGTGAGCAGCGTCGCCCAGCGGTCGGTAGTGGCCGATTCCAGGTAGTCCTGGGCCTGAGTCAACGAGTAGTCCGGCGGGAAGTGCAACAACTCGATGCTCTTACGGTTCTCCAAGGCCATGCCCAGCGGCAGGAACAGGTACCAGTTATAGGCCCACTTTCCGTCGCTGTTGAGTTTGCTGGCGCCCTGATACGCCAGGTCGGCGGTGTCGAGCAGGGTGGTCAACGGTTGACCATAGGTGTCCGGCACACCGCTGAACGTCGCCGTGAGCTGGCCGTCATGGCTTTTCACGCTGACTTTGGCGCGGCTGTAACCGTCGCGTTGCAAGCTCTGGTTCAGGTAATGCTCGGCGGTCTGCTCCAGTGTCCATGGCCGAAAACAGATCACATTGCAGTTATTGGGAAACGCGAATAATTGGGTGACGCGTTGCGTGCTGCCCAAAGATACTTCGATATCGGCCTGCACGACCGCACTGGCCATCAGTGCGGCCAGGGTCAGGGACAGCCTGGTCGATTTGAACATAATTGATTCCTTGTCAGCGAAAGCCCGTCTGCGCGGGATGAAGGCCCACTTGCACACAGTAGCGGCTGACCAGGAAAACCGCGTGCTAAATCGCCAAGGGTGTCGCTATTGGATAAGAAACTGTAGGGCGTTGCTTAGATCGCCCATCGGTGCCTGACCGCGCGCAACCATAGCGTCATCGCGCTGCTTGAGGCCGGGCAGGGTCTCCAACTGGAATACCCGGGTGATCAGGCGCAGGATCGATGCGGTGTCGTATACCGTATGGTCCACGGTGCCCTTGCGCGCAAACGGCGACACCACCAGCGCCGGCACCCGACTGCCCGGCCCCCAGCGGTCGCCCTTAGGCGGCGCGACGTGGTCCCACCAGCCGCCGTTTTCATCGACGGTCACCACCACCACCATGTTTTTCCATTGGGGGCTTTCCTGCAGCACCTTCAAGACACGCGCGATATGGCGATCGCCCGAAGCCACATCGGCATAACCGGCGTGCATGTTCAGGTTGCCCTGGGGCTTGTAGAACGTCACCGCCGGCAGCTTTCCGGCTTGTGCATCGGCCAGGAACTTGTTGGTACTGGACTCATCGCCCAACCCACCATCACGTAGACGTTTGCTGCGTTCCGCCGGGTTCTGCGGCCCCTGTTGCTTGAAGTAATTGAACGGCTGATGGTGGTACTGGAAATTAGGGATCTTCGGGATACCGCCCGAGTCCTTGAACTGATCCAGCGTCGCCTGCCACGCCCCGGCGTACCAGGCCCAGTCGATATTCTTCTGCGACAGCTTGTCGCCGATGTGTTCGTGGGTCTGCGGCACCAGCACGTTGGGCAGGTCGGGCTTGGAGTAGTCCGGGTTTTGCGGGTCGCGTATCCAGGTCGGCCAATAGGGCGGGGCCAGGGTATTGACCGCGTAACCGTCCGGGGTCAGTGCGCTGGGACCGAACTGCGGCGGGCCGCTCATCGCGCTGGCCGGGGAATTGTCCAGCGGCTTGAGGCGCGTGTCGGTGGGGTCATCGCTTTGCAACGTGGCGATCTGCGATTTAGCCACCGATTGTGCGGCGTTCGGGTACACCGGCGCGGTGGCGCTGATCAGGTATTGGTGGTTGAGAAACGAACCGCCAAACGCACCCTGGAAGAAGTTGTCGCAGAGCACGAACTCTTTGGCTACATCCCACAGGCGCAGGGAATAACGGCTCTGGGCGTAATGGCCCATCACCAGCCCGCCGGCGTCGGCCCAGGCGACAAAACCGTCGTTCTTGCCACCGTTGATCTGCATCTGGTTCTGGTAAAACACATGCCATAGATCGCGGGTTACAAGGCTCAACGGCAAGTCTTCGGCATTCGGGCCCTTGAGGGCGAACGGTGCGTTGGGCAGGTTTTCCTGGAATTGCACTGCGTTGGGGTAGGTCACCCCGTCCACGCTTTGCGGCCCGACCTGCAGCACACCGCCCCAGGCTGGAGGCAGGGTGGCCAACAGGCTGCCGTCGCGGTCGCGTTGCTGGTATTGAGCGGCAGACAGCGCCGACAGCGGTTTCTCCACGCCGGGGAAATCCGCAAACAAATTATTGAAGCTGCGGTTTTCGGCGTAGATCACCACCACGGTTTTAACCTGATCGCGCAGGGCTTTGTCTAGCTCCTGCGGGGTCAGTGGCCGTGTCTGGGGTGGGTTTGGCTCTTCGCCGGTGTGGCCGCAGCCGCTCAAGGTAGCGCCCACCCCCAGTACCGCCGCGCCTCCCAGGAAGCGCCGACGGCTGGTGTCCACGGGCGGTTGAGTTACGGAATCGTTGGAGGGGCGGTCTTCGTGCTCGTCGCTCATTGCGGGGGAGTCCTGGCGAGATATTGCAAGATGTTTCGCAGGACGGTAGCAGGGGGAGATGACGGAACCAAGACAACAGCGCGACCTGCCGGAGCTGCGAGGCCCTGTGGGAGGGGGCTTGCCCCCGATGACGGCCTGACAGTCGACTAAAGTTTCGCATCAGACCGAGTACATATACCGGCTGGCGCGCCTGACCGACTGCGCCCGTTGCAATAACTGGCGCAGTCCCCATTCGCCTACGGCATCACCGGTGGCAAATACGCCAGCGTGGTCCCCAGTGCCCACAACAAAAACAACACCAGCGGCGTGTGCACCAGCAATTGCACGAACGAGAAACCGATCAAATCCCTCGCTTTAAGCCCCAGCACGCCCAATAGCGGCAGCATATAGAACGGGTTGATCAGGTTCGGCAGCGCTTCGGCGGCGTTGTAGATCTGTACCGACCAGCCCAGGTGGTACTGCAGATCGTTGGCCACTTGCATCACATACGGTGCCTCGATGATCCACTTGCCGCCGCCCGACGGAATAAAGAAGCCCAGCACCGCCGAGTACACACCCATCAGCAGCGCGTAGGTGTCGTGGGAGGCAATGGAGGTGAAGAACGTTGAGATATGGTGCGCCAGGGTCTGGCCGTCGCCGCCCTTGACCACCGTCATCAGCGCGGCGATCGAACCGTACAACGGGAATTGGATCAACACCCCGGTAGTGGTTGGCACCGCGCGGGCCACGGCATCCAGGAAGCTGCGCGGGCGCCAGTGCAACAGCGCACCGACCATGATGAACAGGAAGTTATAGGTATTGAGCCCCGAGATGGCACTGATCGCCGGCTTGGTCGAGAACTCATGGAACAGCCAACCGGCGGCCAGCAGCGCCAGCAGAATGGTCAGCAGCGGGCTGTGTTCCAGCCATTCGCCGGGGCGCGTCGGCGCCTGTGGCTTGGGCAGGTTGAAGGCCGGGTCGACGCCGCAGGCCTGGGCGTCGCGGGCGCTGTTCGGGCCGGGGGCGGTGGCGTAGGCGATGATCAGCGACACCACGATCAGCGCCAGCAACAGCACACCGGACTGCCACAGGAAGATCGTCTCGGTGAAGGGGATCATCCCGGTGATCGCCAGGATCGATGGCGGCAAACTGCCTGGGTTGGCCTGCAACTGCGCGGCCGACGACGACAACCCCAGGGCCCACACGGCGCCCAGGCCCAGGTAGGCGGCCGCACCCGCCGCGCGGTAATCCATGCGCAGATCAGTGCGCCGGGCCAGGGCGCGTACCAGCAACCCGCCGAACACCAGGGACAAGCCCCAGTTTAGCAGCGACGCGACCATGGAAATCAGCGCCACCCACGCCACGGCCGAGCGGCCGTTCTTGGGGATGCGCGCCAGCCGGTCAATCAGGCGCACCGCTGGCGGTGAGCTGGCGACCACATAACCGCCGATTACCACAAAGGCCATTTGCATGGTGAACGGGATCAGGCTCCAGAAACCATCGCCAAAGGCTTTGGCGGCGTCGGTCGGGGCGGCGCCCATGCCCAGGGTCGCCACGGCCACGATGATCACCGCCAGTGCGGCGAACACCCAGGAGTCCGGGAACCAGCGTTCGGCAAAGTTGGAGCAGCGCAGGGCAAATCGGGCATAGCGGCTTTCTTCGATAGCGTCGGCCACGAGTCATTCCTCTTGTCGTTATTATGGGTTTGGCAGTTTTCCGGCATGTTCCGCTACGGCCATTGATATGGGAATGCAGTTATCTTCATCGATCCATGAGGAAAACAAATATATCTGCCGCGATTGCCATGATCCGGTTCAACTCATAACCTGCACGCCATTTTGTTTGTCTGCCGAGCCATTCCATGACTGCCACCTCTGTCGCACAGGCGCAGCGCTTTTCCCGCTCCGACTACAAAACCCTGGGCCTGGCCGCCTTAGGCGGTGCCTTGGAAATCTATGACTTCATCATCTTTGTGTTTTTCGCGCTCACCCTGAGCCAACTGTTCTTCCCGCCGGAAATGCCCGAATGGCTGCGCCTGCTGCAAAGCTTCGGCATCTTTGTCACCGGCTACCTCGCGCGCCCGCTGGGCGGCATCCTGATGGCGCATTTTGCCGATCACCTGGGGCGCAAACGGGTATTCAGCCTGAGCATCTTGATGATGGCCTTGCCTTGCCTGCTCATCGGGATCATGCCCACCTATGCCCAGATCGGCTATTTCGCACCGCTGATCCTGCTGGCGCTGCGAGTGCTGCAAGGCGCGGCGGTGGGCGGTGAAGTGCCCAGTGCCTGGACCTTCGTCGCCGAGCACGCGCCGCGTAACCATCGCGGGTATGCCCTCGGTTTCCTACAGGCGGGGCTAACCTTCGGCTACCTGCTCGGCGCCCTGACCGCAACGCTGCTGGCGCAAGTCTTTACAGCTGCTGAGATCCTCGACTACGCCTGGCGTTTCCCCTTCCTGCTCGGCGGCGTATTCGGAGTAATCGGCGTTTGGCTGCGCCGTTGGCTCAGTGAAACGCCAGTCTTCCTGGAGATGCAGGCGCGTCGCCAGGCCGCCGCCGAACTGCCGCTGCGCACCGTATTGCGTGACCACCGCGCGGTGCTGCTGCCAGCGATGATCCTCACCTGCGTCCTCACTTCGGCAGTGGTGGTGCTGGTGGTTATCACCCCGACCATGATGCAAAAAACCTTCGGCATGAGCCCCAGTCACACCTTTGCGTTAAGCGCGCTGGGCATCGTGTTCCTCAATATCGGTTGCGTGCTCGCCGGCCTGCTGGTGGACCGCATTGGGGCCTGGCGCGCGGTGCTGGTCTACAGCCTTTTGCTGCCGGTGGGAATTGCGTTGTTGTACGCCAGCCTCATCGCCGGCGGTATGTGGCTGGGTGCGGCGTATGCCGTGGCGGGCTTGAGCTGTGGCGTGGTGGGCGCTGTGCCGTCGGTGATGGTTGGTCTGTTTCCGGCGCCGGTGCGGGTATCGGGTATTTCCTTTACCTACAACATCGCCTACGCGCTGTGGGCCAGCACCACCCCGTTGATGCTGATCGCATTGATGCCCACCAGCCCGTGGATTTGCGTGGGCTACTGCGTGGTGATGGGGGCGGTGGGAGTGGGCAGTGTGGCGCTGTTTGGCAAGCGCCACACCTTGATGGCCTGAGGGTCAGGTCAAGAAGTGCCAGAGCAGCAACGTACCGACCAGGCCGACCACGGAAACGATGGTCTGCAGCACTGACCAGACCCAGATAGTCTGCTTGAGCTGCAGCCCGAAGTATTCGCGTACCATCCAGAACCCGGCATCGTTGACGTGGCAGAAGAACACCGAGCCGGCACCGATCGCCAGGGCCACCAGTGAGCTTTGCGTCGCCGCCAGGCCCGCCATCATCGGTGCCAGGATGCCCGCGGTTGTGGTGGTGGCGACGGTGGCCGAACCCGTGGCTTGGCGCAACGCCACGGCGATCAGCCAGGCCAGCAGCAGATAGGGCATGTGTGCGCCTTCGGCAACTTTGCTGATGGTCTGGCTCACGCCAGCGTCGAGCAGGGTTTGCTTGAGGCCGCCACCGGCACCGATGGTCAACAGCAACACCGCAATCGGCGCGAGGGCCTTGCGCAAGGTATTGCCGACCTCAGCCCGCGGCATGCCGGCGGCCCAGCCCAGGCAGATCACCGCGCCAATCACGGCCAGGCCGAGGGCGATCAGCGGTTCGCCGAGGAATTTGAGCGTCAGGCCGGCGCTGCTGTCGGCGGGCAACGCAACCTTGGCCAAGGTGCTGCCGAGCATCAGAATCACCGGCAACAGGATGATCAGCAACGACACGCCAAAGCCCGGCTGGCGCGGGGCCTTGGGCGGTGCACTGAACAGCGCGCCGATATCGGCTGGTTCATCCACATGCAGGCGCTTGGACAACCAGTTGCCATAGATCGGCCCGGCCAGCATCACCGCCGGCACCGCCAGGCAAAAGCCCAGCAACATGGTCAGGCCCAGGTCGGCGTGCAACGCGCCCACCGCTATCAACGGCCCCGGATGGGGCGGCATCAGGGCGTGCAACGTGGTCATACCCGCCAGCGCCGGGATGGCGATTTTCAGCAAAGGCTGGTTTGAACGCTTAGCCATGACAAAGATGATCGGCACCATCATCACCAAGCCCACTTCGAAGAACAGTGGCAAGCCGATCACCATCGCTACCAAGGCCATGACCCACGGTAATGACTTGCCCTTACCCAGCCCCAACAGCGTGGTGGCGATACGGTCGGCCGCGCCGGACTCGGCCATCAGTGCACCGAGCATCGAGCCCAGGGCGATGATAATTCCAGCCTCCCCAAGGATCGCCCCGGCGCCTTTACTGAAGGCCTTAGCCACCTCTTCCGGCGGCAGGCCGGCGCCGACCCCAGCGATAAAGGTGCCGATCAAAATCGATAGGAACGGCGGTAACTTGGTCGCGCTGATCAGCACGATGATGCTGGCGATAGCCAGTAAAACGCAAAACATAAGGCGAGTGTCGTGAACCATCCACGCAGCAGTCGATAACTCCAAAACGGAACTCCTTATCGAACAGGTTGGGGGAATTGTTTCTTTTTGTTTCCTGCGTGCAAAAGCATACCTGATCGACCGATGGCGCCACAGGAAGCTGCGCTGGATCAACGATGTTTCATCTTTCCAATATTTAGGGTTCTACGTGCTTCGTTCGGGCTTCAGAAAACCCCGGCAGCGCCGATGCAGCTCAGATCTATTTCCCTAATCGCCATCGGTGAACCATGTTCAACACCCGTTTGAAGCAAGAGCTGGCAGCTCTTCGCGAAGAGTTGTCCAGCTTGAATCAGGTCAAGGAGAGCCTGGAAAGCGAAATGCTGTGTTTGACGCTGGATGCCGATGGCCGGGTGGAATGGGCCAATAGCAATTTCCTGCAGGAGCTGGTTTACCAGGCGAGCGCGATTCTCGGACGCCCGATTGAAGAGTTGGTACCGGCTCACGTACGTCAGGACTCGTTCCAACTGCGCTTCAAGAATGCGCTGACACGCGGTGAGCATTTCGCCGGCACCGTGCGCCTGATGCGCGGCAATGGCAAGGAAGCGTGGCTGCGCTCGATTGTGCAGCCTGTACGCGACGCAAGCGGGCGGATCAAGCGCTTTTCGATCTTCTCCAGCGACCTTACCCGCACCATCGAAGCCTCGCGCGAGCATGAAAACCTGATCGGCGCGCTGGTGCGTTCCACGGCCGTGATCGAATTCGACCTGGGCGGGCATGTGCTCACGGCCAATGACCGCTTCCTCAATGGCATGGGTTACACCCTGGCGCAGATCCAGGGCAAGCATCACCGAATGTTCTGTGAACCACAGGAATACAACAGCGAAGCCTACGCGCAGTTCTGGCAGCGTCTGAACGCCGGTGAGTTCGTCGCGGCGCGCTTCAAGCGAGTCGACAGCCATGGCCGCGCGGTGTGGCTGGAGGCCACCTACAACCCTGTGCTCGACGCTAACGATCGGCTGTACAAAGTGGTCAAGTTCGCCACGGTGATCACCGATCAGGTCACCCGCGAACAGGCGGTATCCGACGCCGCCAATATTGCCTACAGGACCTCCGTGCAAACCGACAACAGCGCACAGCGCGGCACCGCAGTGGTGACTCAGGCGGTGGGCGTGATGCGCGACCTGGCCCAGCATATGCAACAGGCCGGAGAGGGCATCGAGGCGCTGAACGCTCAGTCCCAAGTGATCGGCAGTATCGTCAAGACCATCAGCGGTATCGCCGAGCAGACAAACTTGCTGGCACTCAACGCGGCGATTGAAGCGGCGCGCGCCGGAGAGCAGGGCCGGGGCTTCGCGGTGGTGGCCGATGAGGTGCGCCAGTTAGCTTCACGCACCAGTAAAGCCACCGAGGAAATCGTCGGCGTGGTGCGCCAGAACCAAGACATGGCGCGCGATGCGGTCAGCTTGATGACCGATGGTCGACTGCAAGCCGAGCAAGGCCTGGCCCTGGCGGCGGAGGCGGGCACAGTGATTGTGGAAATCCAGGACGGCGCGCAGAAAGTGGTCAGCGCGGTAGGACAATTCGCCAATCAACTGTCGAGCTGACCCTTGGGGCTTGTGCTTGAGGTATCGTAGGTTTTTTCGCTTAAAGAGCCGATCTGCATGAGCCCTGCACACTGCCGTCCTGTCCCGCTGCCCAAGGCCTACCGCTTGCTCAATCACGGCCCAACCGTGCTGGTGAGCGCCGCCCATGATGGCCAGCGCACCATCATGGCGGCCGCCTGGGCCATGCCGGTGGATTTCGAACCGCCGAAAGTCGCGGTGGTGTTGGACAAAGCCACCTGGACCCGCCAACTGCTGGAAGGCGCCGGCACCTTCGCAGTGCAGGTGCCGTGTGCGGCCCAGGCCGACCTGGTGCAAACCGTCGGCACGACCAGCGGCCGTGACCTCGACAAGTTCGCCGCCTATGACCTGCGCACCTTCACAGGTGAGCACACCGACGCTCCGTTGCTGGAAGGTTGCGTGGCATGGCTGGAGTGCCGCCTGCTCCCCGAGCCGCACAACCAGCAGACCTATGACCTGTTCCTCGGTGAAGTGGTGGCCGCCTATGCCGATGAGCGCGTGTTCAGTGACGGCCACTGGCACTTCGATGGGCATGACGAGCTGCGCACCCTGCACCATGTGGCGGGCGGGCATTTCCTGACCATCGGCCAGCCGATCGATGGGCGCCTGTTGTAAACCTGACCAGCGCGTTCAACGTCCCAGCATCTTTACCCAGCGCGACGGCGGCATGCCGTAGGTGCTGCGAAATTGCCGGGTCATATGGCTCTGGTCGGTGAAGCCGGCGGTCAGCGCAGCGTCCACCAGGGGTTGGCCTTGGGCCAGCAAGCTGCGCACCAAGTCCAACCGGCGCATGGTCAGGTAACGGTAGGGACTGGTGCCGAACAGCAAGCGAAAATCCCGCGACAACGCCCAGCGGTCGCGTCCGGCGTGTTCGGCCATTTCATCCAATGTGATGCTGCGTCCCAGGGCGCTGTGGATAAATTCCCGCGCCCGTTCGGCAGCCACGTAGTCGAAGGTTTTGCGGCTGACGATTGCCCCCGCCGCAGCGCTCAGGGCCTGGGCCAGGTCGAACAGTGCATCCTGTTCCTGCAACGGGTCGACCGGGCATTCCAGGTTTTGCAGCAGCACGTCGCTGGCGCGGAACAGCCGCGGGTCGGTGGACACACCACCAGGCACAAACGGCAATGGCTTGCCGCCGAGAATCTGCTGGATCAGCGCCGGCTCGACATAAATCATGCGGTACTTGAAGCCTTCCTCGCTGCCGGCGCGGCCGTCGTGGACCTCATCGGGATGAATCACCATGGTCGTACCCGGAAGGCCATGGGTCATGCCGCCGCGGTAATGAAAACTCTGCACCCCCAGCAACGTACGCCCGATGGCGTAGGTGTCATGGCGATGCGGGTCGAAGGCGAAGCCGGCGAAGTACGCCTCGATACGGTCCAGGCCGCTGGCGTGCGGCGCACGGTGGAGCCAGTCGAGCGTGGAGGTCGGGTTACCCATGGTGACTTGTCACAAAAAAGAGGTGGAAACACGTTAACCCAGTGTGGGCGAGCTGTCTGCCGGGGTCTTGTACGATTGTGCAGAGAGCGCCTACCGCGCGTTTGGCAATCGCTGAGCGCCCATGGTAAGAAGCCTTACGTTTAACACTGAGGTCGGGTCATGGGTAAGGTGCGGGTAGGTATTATTTTCGGCGGCCGTTCGGCTGAGCATGAAGTGTCGTTGCAATCGGCCCGCAACATCGTGGATGCCCTCGACCGTACGCGCTTCGAACCGATCCTGATCGGCATCGACAAGGCCGGTCACTGGCACCTCAACGACACCTCGAACTTCCTGCTCAATCAGGAAAACCCGGCCTTGATCGCCCTCAACCAATCCAATCGCGAACTGGCAGTGGTGCCCGGTAAAGCCAATCGCCAAGTGGTGGAAACCTCCGGCCAGGGCGTGCTGGAACATATTGACGTGATCTTCCCCATCGTCCACGGCACCCTGGGTGAGGATGGTTGCCTGCAAGGTTTGCTGCGCATGGCCGATCTGCCGTTTGTCGGCTCGGATGTGCTGGGTTCGGCGATCTGCATGGACAAGGACATCAGCAAGCGCCTGCTGCGTGACGCCGGTATTGCCGTCACACCGTTTATAACGCTCACCCGTGGCAATGCGGCGCGCACCTCGTATGAAACGGTAGTGAAGACGCTGGGCTTGCCGCTATTCGTCAAACCGGCCAATCAGGGCTCCTCGGTGGGCGTAAGCAAAGTCAGCAGCGAAGCCGAGTACCGTGCCGCCGTCGAACTGGCGCTGGGTTTCGATGAGAAGGTGTTGGTGGAGTCCGCCGTTCAAGGCCGTGAAATCGAATGCGCGGTATTGGGCAACGACAACCCTATCGCCAGCGGTTGCGGCGAGATCGTGGTGAGCAATGGGTTCTATTCCTACGACAGCAAATACATCGACGACCAGGCCGCTCAGGTGGTGGTGCCGGCCGCGATCAGCCATGACGCCAGCGAACGCATTCGCCAGTTGGCAGTGCAGGCGTTTGAAGTGCTGGGCTGCTCGGGGCTGGCGCGGGTCGATGTGTTTCTCACCGACAAGGGCGATGTGGTGATCAACGAAATCAACTCACTGCCCGGCTTCACCCGCATCAGCATGTACCCCAAGTTGTGGCAGGCCGCGGGGATGAGCTACAGCGAGCTGATCACCCGCCTGATCGAACTGGCGATGGAGCGGTATGCGGCGCGCAAGGGGCTGAAGATCAGCCGCTGAGTGAGCCTGTTGCAGTGAGAGTGGGCTTGTCCCTTCCAGTCAGTCGCCCAGCGCTTGGCCTTCGCGCCGAGGATCGGCGCCGCCGTTCAGCGAGACCTTGCCTTGCGTGTCCCGCATGCGAACGATGGCCTGTACGCCGCTGGTCATCTCGATCTCGCTCAGCGTGTGGCCCTTGTCTTTCAGCGTTTGCTTGAGCGTCGGGCTGAACAGGCCGGCCTCCAGTTCGGTCGCGCCATTGCGACTGCCGAAATTGGGCAGGTTGATTGCGGCCTGAGGATCGAGTTTCCAGTCGAGCATGGCCACCAGCGACTTGCTCACGTATTCGATGATTTGCGAGCCGCCGGGAGAGCCTACGGTGGCCAGCAGCTCCCCGCTCTGGCGGTCGAACACCAAGGTCGGCGCCATGGACGAGCGCGGCCGTTTGCCGGGTTGCACGCGGTTGGCCACAGGCTGGCCATTCTCTTCGGGGATAAATGAGAAGTCAGTCATCTGATTGTTGAGCAAAAAGCCCTGGACCATCAGGTGGGATCCAAACGCGGCTTCCACGGTGGTGGTCATCGACACCGCACCGCCCAGGTCATCCACGGCCACCACTTGCGAGGTGGAGATGCGCAGGGGCGAACGATCCGGCGCATACGCCACCTTCAGGCCGGCCGGTTGACCGGGCTTGGCTACACCCATGCTGCGCTCGCCGATCAACGTGGCGCGCTGGGCCAGGTAGTCCGGGGCGATCAGGCCGGCGACCGGAACCGGTGTGAAGTCGGTATCGGCCACATACAGGGCGCGATCGGCAAACGCCAGGCGCCCGGCTTCGGCGAGCAGATGCACGGCCTCGGGCGTCGGTTCCAGCCCGGCGGGCGACGGGCTCTTGAGCGGCGTCATCGATGCGATGGCCCAGCGTGGGTCACGGGCTTCCAATGCCTGCAAGGTACCCAGGATCTGCGCCACGGCAATCCCGCCGGAGGACGGCGGCGGCATGCCGCACACCCGCCATTGTTTGTAATCGCTGCACAGCGGTGCGCGCTCTTTGGCGACGTAGCGTTGCAGGTCGGCCTGAGACAGGCTGCCTGCGTTGCGATGGCCCTGGACCTTGCGCACGATTTCATCGGCGATCGGGCCGGTGTAGAGCGCGTCCGACCCTTCCTTGGCGATGCGCTTGAACACCTGGGCCAGTGCCGGGTTTTGCAGCAGGGTACCGGTGGCTTTGGGGCTGCCGTCGGCGTTCAGAAAGTACGCCGCCATGTCCGGCGATTGGGCGATATACGGGTCGGCGGCAATCAGGCTGTGCAAGCGGGGTGAGATCGCGAAGCCTTGTTCCGCCAGACGGATCGCCGGCTCGAACAGTTTGGCCCACTGCAAGTGGCCGGTCTTTTTGTGCGCCATTTCCAGTGCGCGTAAAACCCCCGGCGTACCGACCGAGCGTCCGCCGATCTGCGCTTCGGGAAACGCCATCGGTTTGCCGTCGGCGTTGAGAAACAGTTGACCCGTCGCGCCGGCCGGTGCGGTTTCGCGGCCGTCGTACGCGTGCACCGTTTCGCCATCCCACAGCATGATGAATGCGCCGCCACCGATGCCCGAGGACTGCGGCTCCACCAAGGTCAACACCGCCTGCATCGCAATCGCGGCGTCAATCGCCGAGCCGCCCTGGCGCAACATCTCGCGTCCGGCTTGCGCGGCCAGCGGGTTGGCGGCGGCAGCCATATGGCGTTCGGCGTGACGGGTGGTGAGGTCGGTGCGATAACCCGAGCCCAGCTCCGGCGCCGGTGGTTGTTCGTTGACCGAGGTATGGCAGGCCGTCAGGGCCAGGGTTGCGGCGATGACCGTCAGTTGACGGCGAGAAATCGAAAACACGCGCTGAACTCCGTTCATGGTGAGCAAGATCCGTTGTCCTTTAGGTATGGCTTTTTTACAGGTAAATCGTGCCTTGCATGTACAGCGCGGCCTTGCCGGAGATAATCACGCGGTCGCCTTTGCACTGGCAGTGCAACTGGCCTTTGCGCAGGCCGCCTTGCTCGGCCGTCAGGTGGGATTTGCCCAGGCGCTCGGCCCAGAACGGGGCCAGCGAAGTGTGTGCCGAACCGGTGACCGGATCTTCGTTGACCCCCACATTCGGCCCGAACCAGCGGGAGATGAAGTCAAACCGCGTGCTGCGCGCGGTCACGGCGATCCCGCGTTTGGGTAGGCCCTTGAGGCGTGCAAAGTCCGGAGTCAGCGCGGCCACTTGAGCCTCATCCTGCACCAGCACAATGAAGTCATCGGTGTTGAATACGTCGGCATGCTCAATGCCCAGCGCGGCCAGCATACCGGCGGGTGGCTCGCACGGGTGGGGCACTTTGGCCGGGAAATCCATCGCCAGTTCGTCACCGTTGCGTGTCACCCGAAGCTCGCCGCTGCGGGTGGCAAAACGCAGCACGTCAGAGGTGTCCGCCAGTCGATGAATCAACACCCAAGCCGCCGCGAGCGTGGCGTGACCACACAGGTCCACTTCGACTTCGGGGGTAAACCAGCGCAACTCATAGCCATCGCCACGGCGCACGAAGTAGGCAGTTTCCGAGAGATTGTTCTCGGCGGCGATCGCTTGCAACTGCTCATCAGGCAACCACTCAGTGAGCGGGCAGACTGCGGCCGGGTTGCCGCCGAAGGGCTGTTCGCTGAAGGCGTCGACTTGATAAATGTCCAGTTTCACCGCAGGGCACTCCGTGTGGGGGGAGGCTGGACACTAACAGTGGGTCAAGGGAGCGTCAAAATACAGTTGGGGAGTTTTTTTGTGCGCATCCTCAACCGGTATCAGTTCAAGACAGCGATGGCCTGGGCCAATTGGAAGTCACTCATGTGTGGCGCTGGGTGGGACGCTTGATAGGCGCGTACCGCAGACTCAAATTTCGCGCCGCGAATCTCGCCGTCCGAGCCGATGAAGGCCAGGGCGTCGTTTTTGGCGTTGATGAATTTTTCGAAAGGCAACATCGTCAAATCGGTGGTGCCGATACTGAAAAGGAGGGGTATGCCGATCGTCATGATGGTGGCTCGCTCGCTAGGGCTTTTTTCTTCAAGGGCATGGGTGAGCAGTGGCAGGGCGGATAGCGCGAATGCCAAAAGCAGGGGATGAGAAGGCATCGAACAATGAACTCCTGTTGTATAGGGGGGAGGATATTAACCGAGCGATACTTTTTCGTGGGCACGAAAAAACGGCCTACCTTTCGGTAAGCCGTTTTTAGTACTTGGTGGCTACACAGGGACTTGAACCCCGGACCCCAGCATTATGAATGCTATGCTCTAACCAACTGAGCTATGTAGCCAAGTGGCGCGCATTATTCGCGCAGAACGACAATGCGTCAAGCGTTTATTTTGAATTTTTATCTACACTTTCAACTGTTTAACCGAAACAGGGCTAAACGGCGACGAGCGGTGAGGTGGAAAGCGGCATCGGTTGCCCGGCAAGCGTTTCCACCGGGCACTGTGAGGTAGGTTTCTGAAGCGGATATTCGGTTGGGCGATATCCCTGCCGCCCAACGATGGCTCCGGTTACGGCTGACGCGGGCTGTGGGTGACGCGCTTGAGTTGTTCGCGAGCCCGAGACAGGCGGGAGCGGACGGTGCCGATAGGTATGTCCAATACATCGGCGGTGTCTTGGTAGCTACCGTCGGTTTCCAGCGAGGCGTAGAGCGTTTTACGCATTTCCGTCGGCAGATGATCGATGGCATTCAAGGTTTTTTCCAACCGGCGGTTGACCTCGAATTCCCAGTCCAGATTGTTGTTTTCATCCTGGCCGTGCCACAGCGATTCGTCGAATTCACAGTGGACCGGCTTGGCATACATGCGCCTGAAGTGATTGCGAATCAGGTTCTGGGCGATGCCGCACATCCAGGTGCTGAGTGTTGCGATGCCGCTGTAGCGTTCACGGTTACGCCAGGCTTCCAAGTAGGTCAATTGCAGAAGATCGTCCGCATCCTCCGGGTTGAGCACCCGCTTGTGGATAAAGCGTCGGAGTTTTTTTTGCTCGTCGTCTGTCAGGTGATGCATGAATTGAGGCGAGCTGCCAACGAGGTGAGCTAAAGCTTCAATAGGGATATTCATGTTTTTTTCCTTTGGGTAGACGCAGTCGAAACATGTCGACAGGACCCCTTTAGCACTGCCTGTGCCAAACGGAAAAAAACGCGTAAAACCATGATTTATATAATTAAATATTTTGAAAGGTTTGAGATTTGTGCAACCTGCCGCACGGCGGTCTACAGGCTTGTGCAAGTCCTTTCAAATTTGTCCTGAGCTCGTTTTTGATGGAACCGTTCAGGCAGGTCTTGCCACACAGGGAAACACTCTTCCTGTGCTGGTCAGTCCATGAAAGTCGAATCCAAAAATGATGTGCAAGCGCCCCAACGCTTGGATCAACCGGTTCTAAGTCCCGCTACTGTGGCGACGCCCGAGAAGGCGGCCGACGATCTTTCGTTCTTGTTCAGTCAGGAAGTGGACGCCAATTTCCGACCGTTGGCCGAGCGCAAGTTGGGGCTTCGCATCCCTCCCCTCGAACATATGGTGCAACTGTACGATCAGTTGGGTCATCCGGCCCAGGCGACCATGGCATCGATCGCGCGCCGAATCAGGATGCAATTGCTGAAGAAGGCCACTGTTGCACAGTTGCTGGAGCTGACGGGGCGAGACCCGGCCCGGGCTTTTGTGGTGCTCAAGTATGTGGCGGCCCATGCGGACAGCGAGGCGCGTCCGGTCGAGGCTGACTTGGCGCGCGATGCGATTGCCAGGCTGGAAATCCGTTTCAAGGGGGAGATCCAGGCCGGGCTGAACATCGCCTCGGCGCTGCAGGAGGCGGGTATCGATCCGCAGGAGCGCCAGGCCCTGCGTACGCTCTACTACGCCAGCGTAGTAGCGCGGCAATCGCTGGCGACAATGATGCAGGCCTTGCTGGGCGTTTATGGTGGCGAGCGGTTTCACGACGGGCTCAAGATCATGCGTAAAGCCTTGGCGGACGATATTGCCGCGCTGGTGTCGTCAAGCCCCACGACCGTATTGCGCACCTTACTGTTGGGCCTGCAAAGCTGCGGACAGTTGAGCGGTGTATTGGCTGGCTGCCGTGCATTGATTGAGCGCCTGGGTATCGCGCATGACGCCGTGGAATTACTGCAGCGCCTATTGGGTTACGCCGGCAGCGGCATCGGGACCAGTGAGTTCTTGCGCTTGGGCAATGATCTGGGCGGTGGGCCGACCCTTGAGCAACTGGTCGCCCTCAACGCGCTTTATCCACTATTGCAGCAGATGCCCCTGGCATTGTGGCCGGACAGTCAGACCCGCCATGAGACCCTGCATGCCCTCATGTTAGTGATCGATGAGTTGGACCGCGGTGTACGTGGGCCCACACGCTTCGCTGGCGAGCCGAGGGCCGCGACGTGACCGCATTGTCGGCCATCAACCGTGTTTTGCTTAAAGTGGCCCAACGCGCCGAAGTTCTCGGCGCGGTGGTGGTCATGGCTATCGTATTCATTTTTATCGTGCCGTTGCCCACCTGGCTGGTGGATATCCTGATTGCGCTGAACATCTGTATCTCGTGCCTGTTGATTGTTCTTGCGTTGTACTTGCCGGGGCCGCTGGCGTTTTCCTCGTTCCCGTCAATTCTGTTGCTGACCACCATGTTCCGACTCGCGCTGTCGATCGCGACCACGCGCCTGATCCTGCTGGAGCAGGATGCGGGCGACATTGTCGAGGCCTTCGGCAACTTCGTGGTGGGAGGCAACCTGGCGGTGGGCATGGTGATCTTCCTGATCCTTACGCTGGTCAACTTCCTGGTGATTACCAAGGGCTCGGAGCGGGTGGCCGAGGTTGCGGCGCGCTTTAGTCTGGATGCGATGCCAGGCAAACAGATGTCCATCGATAGTGACTTGCGTGCCGGCCTGATCGACGGTGCGCAGGCACGCGACAAGCGTGAGCAGTTGTCCCGTGAGAGCCAGTTGTTCGGCGCCATGGACGGGGCAATGAAGTTCGTCAAGGGCGACGCTATCGCAGGCTTGATCATTGTGGTGGTCAACCTGTTGGGCGGTTTCTCCACGGGCATGTTCCAGCATGGGTTGAGTGCATCGGACTCGATGGCGTTGTACTCGGTGCTGACCATCGGCGACGGGTTGATCGCGCAGATTCCTGCGTTATTGATCTCCCTGACGGCCGGCATGATCATCACCCGCGTGGCGCCGGAGGGGCGCAGAGGCATCAGTAATATGGGGGCCGAAATCGCCCGCCAAATGACCAGCGAGCCCAAAAGCTGGGTGATTGCATCGGTGGGGATGCTGGCGTTCGCCGTAGTGCCTGGGATGCCGACAGGGGTGTTTATCCTGATCTCGCTGATCACGGGAACCTTGGGCTATTACCTGATGCGCCAGCGTCAGAAACAGGCAGAACCTGCCGCTGAAACCACCGACGTCGTGCGTCCTGAAGAGAACGGCCGAGAGGACTTGCGCGGCTTCGATCCATCGCGACCGTACCTGTTGCAGTTCCCCCCGTCCCTGCGCGGAACGCCGGAAGTGACCGATCTTATTCACGGGATCCGACAGTCGCGAAATGCACTGGTGGCCAATATCGGCCTGACGCTGCCGCCCTTCGAAGTCGAGCTGGATGATTCATTGCCCGACGATGAAATGCGTTTCTGTGTGCATGAAGTGCCGATGGTCAAAGCGTCGCTCGTCAGCCTTCTGGCGGTCGATCGCAAAGCGCTGACGGTGGAGCCTGAGCATGGCATACCCGGGTCGGTTGAGCGTGACGAGCAGAACTGGATCTGGCTGCCACCGAATGACCCGCTGCTCGACGACCCGCAATTGGAGCGTTTCACCGCGACGGCCTTGATCATCGAGCGCATGAAGCAAGCCATGATGCTCAGTGGGCCGCAGTTCCTTGGGATCCAGGAGAGCAAATCAATCCTCAGTTGGCTGGAGCACAACCAGCCGGAATTGGTGCAGGAACTGCAACGCATCATGCCGCTGTCGCGCTTTTCGGCGGTGCTGCAGCGCCTGGCCAGTGAGGGAGTGCCGTTGCGGGCGGTGCGGCTGATCGTCGAGTCGCTGATCGAATACGGTCAGCATGAGCGGGAGCCGGAAGCCCTGGCCGACTACGCGCGTATTGCCCTCAAGGCGCAGATCTTCCACCAGTACAGCGAAGCCGATGGGCTGCATGCCTGGCTGCTCTCGCCCCAGAGTGAAAACATTTTGCGTGAAGCCCTGCGCCAGACCCAGACCGGTGTGTTCTTCGCGCTGGACGACGAACACAGCGCGGCATTGATCAACCTGCTCAATCAGGCCTTTACCGTGAGACCCAAAAGCAAAAGCGTGCTGCTGGTAGCGCAAGACCTGCGCAGCCCGCTGCGTACCCTGCTGGTGGAGGAGTTCAACCACGTTGCCGTGTTGTCGTTTGCCGAGTTGGCGAGTACCTCCAAGGTCAAGGTAATGGGGCGCATCGATCTGGGCCAGGACGAACTGATGCGTGGTGCGGTGGCATGAGGATCTCGCCATGGCCTGTGTGGAGGGCTCTATGATGTTTGAGCTGCGGGTACTTGATGGCCTGAGTCAGGGCGCTGCGTTGCCATTGTTTGGTGAGCAGTGGAGCATCGGCGCTCATGTGGATGCTGACCTGGTGCTTAACGGTCCGGGGATCGAAGAGCAGCATGCGCGTCTTCGTTTTACTGACGCTAATTGGTTGGTGCAGGCAGAGGCGGGGCTGCTGCGAGACGCCGAAGGGCGCATGCTGGCGCAGATCGCGAACCTGGAGCTGAACGTACCGTTTTGGGTGGGCGAGGTGCAGCTGTGTGTCACCTTGGCCGATCAGCCCTGGCGCCAACCTAGCGCGCCGGCATCGGTGTCGCCGCCCCCGGCCCCTGAACCGGCACGGGGGTTCACGCTGTCGTCCATCCCGCAAGCACAGCAAAAGCGCCTGATCAGCGTGGTGTTGGTGGTCACGGCCATCATTGTAGTGATGGGCATGATTTCAACCGGGGAGCCCGAGGCTCAGGCTTCCTTGATGCCGCCGGTAGTCCAAAAGCACGAATTGGCCACGCCGTTTGAAGTGCGCCAGCAACTGTTGAAGATGCTCGGCGAGCGTGAGTTGAACCAGCGCGTCAGTCTGCAAGTGATCAATGGTCAGGTTGCCCTCAGCGGTGATGTTTCCCAGGAAGAGGTGGAACTGGTGGCGCGCATGCTTGCCCGTTTTGGCGAGCAGTTCGACAGTGCCGTGCCGGTGATCAGCCGTGTGCGCGCGCGCGATGGGGCACTGCCTTTCAAGATTGTGCAAATCGTCGGCGGGCCCAATGGCCATGTGGTCCTGGAAGAGGGCGGCCGACTGTTTGTCGGAGACGAAGTGGAAGGGCTGCGGCTGGTGCTGATCGACAACAGCAAGGTGGTCTTCGATGGCGCCCAGCGTTATGAGGTGCGTTGGTGAGTTTGGATGTGCAAGCGCGGCTTGAGGTTTGGCAACAGCGTCAGGCCCAGTCACTGGCCAGCTTTGCGCCGGTGACGATGCGCGGTCGCATCCAGCGCGTTAACGGCATGCTGCTGCAGTGCCGCTTGCCGCAGGCGCGTATCGGCGATCTGTGCCAGGTGGAAAAAAGCCCCGGCGACTACATGCTTGCCGAGATCATCGGCTTCGATCAGCAGGACGCGGTACTCAGTGCCCTGGGTAATCTCGAAGGCGTGCGGGTGGGGGCCGGCGTGGAACGCCTGGGTGTTTCCCATCGGGTGCAGGTCAGCGAGGCGCTGCTGGGCCAGGTGCTGGATGGCTTTGGGCGGCCGATCACGGGGGAGGGCCCCAGCGCCTTTGTCGAGGCTGACTTGCCGGACACCAGCGCTGTGTTATGTGAGGCGCCGTTGCCCACCGAGCGACCCAGGATCAACCGGGCACTGGCCACCGGCGTGCGTTCGATCGATGGCCTGATGACGTTGGGCGAGGGGCAGCGCGTAGGCCTGTTCGCCGGGGCCGGTTGCGGCAAGACCACCTTGCTGGCCGAGATCGCGCGTAACGTCGAATGCGATGTCATCGTGTTCGGCCTGATCGGCGAACGGGGTCGGGAATTGCGTGAGTTTCTCGATCATGAACTGGACGAACAACTGCGCGCCAAAGCGGTACTGGTGTGCGCCACCTCCGACCGTTCCAGCATGGAGCGCGCCCGCGCCGCGTTTACCGCCACGGCGTTGGCGGAAAGTTTTCGTCGCAAAGGGCAGCGGGTATTGCTGCTGATTGACTCCTTGACTCGATTCGCCAGAGCCCAGCGCGAAATCGGCCTGGCTGCCGGCGAACCCTTGGGACGCGGAGGCTTGCCACCGTCGGTTTACAGCCTGCTGCCTCGCCTGGTGGAACGTGCCGGGCTGACCCGCGACGGCGTGATCACGGCGATCTATACGGTACTGATCGAGCAGGATTCCATGAACGATCCGGTGGCCGATGAAGTTCGCTCGCTGCTCGACGGCCACATCGTGCTGTCACGCAAATTGGCCGAGCGCGGGCACTACCCGGCGGTGGATGTGCTGGCGAGCCTTTCACGGATTTTGAGCAACGTCGCGGCCCCTGAAGATATCCAGGCCGGCACCGGGTTGAGACGATTGCTGTCGGCCTACCAACAGATCGAGCTGATGCTCAAGTTGGGGGAGTACCAACCCGGCAGCGACCCGCTCACTGACCTCGCGGTGGACAGCCGTCAGGCGGTCGATGGTTTCCTGCGCCAGGATCTGCGCGAGCCTACGCCGATGGCGCACACGCTGGAGCGACTCAAGGAGCTCACCGCCCATGTCCCATTCTGATGTATTGCAGGGTGAGGTGGAGACGCTGCGACGTCTGCGCCGGCATCGAGCCGACCGTGCCGAGCGCGCGCTACGCGAGGCCAAGCGCGCCCAGCAGGCGCTGCTCGCCCATATCCAACGGGCCAAGGACGCCCTTGAACAGACTCGACAGGAAGAGGCGCGCAAAAGTGCTGAATTGCTCAGTCAGCATCAGGGGCAGGTGCTGAGCCTGAAGGAGTTGAAAGCCTGGGGCGCGCGGGAACGCTCGTTATCTGCCAGTACCCGGCGCGAACAAGGCCAGTTGGTGCAACTACAAGATCAGCAAGGCGAAAAGGAACGCCGCGTTGGCAGCGCTCAGAAGCACGTCACCGAGTGTCTGCGGCAAGTGGAAAAACTTCAGGAGTTATCGCTCCTTCTGGCTCAGGAGCCGACATGACCCAGGTTTCAAATAAACCCACCGAGCGGCCGCGTCCCAGTGAAGCGCGTGAGGAGCGCGACCCCGGCGCTATGGGTGTAGTGGCTTGGGAACAGGGGCGATTGTTCGCTCAGCTGTTTGCCGATAACGATGAAGGCTTTGGGTCAGGAGCGTCCTTATCAGGCGTCAAGACATCCACCGATGCCGTCATGATGCAGGCCCTCGCCGAACAGTTGGCCCCTCGTATACAGGCCGGCTCCCACTGGCCGCTGCAGGCGGTGTTGTATTTACCCCGGCTGGGGCGGATCAACGCCAGCGTGCGCCGTGAGCAGAACGCCTGGACCATCGAACTGGAAGCGGAACATGACGCCACGGCGCGCTGGCTCAGCGGCGTGCGACAACAGTGTGAAGAGCGGTTTTCGGGAGAGCTGGGGCGGCCGGTCAATCTGCTTCTGCCGGCTGTCGGGTGCGCATGATAGTGCCGACCTTAACTTTACCTTCGATCAGGGCCACCACGGTTGCCGCGCGCCGTCGCCTGGGGCGCGGCCTGCGTCTGGCGTTTCAGGTTGCCGGCCAGAACGGTGAATTGCGACTGGAGCCTGGGCGAGCGCCCACACGGCCCGAGGTCTTTTGCTTCGAGACCGCGTGTGGCGTGCTGGCGTTCGCGCAAGCAGGGCCGGTGCTCAGCCTGCTGGGCGAGTGCCCGGTGACACTGGCCCCTTCCGGCAACGATCCGGATTCTTGGTTTTGGGCTGTGTTCCAACACCACCTTAGCCCGCAGGTGAGTGCGCTGTTGGGGCATGTGCGCTTGCTGGAAACCGACCGTCCCAAGGGGTTTGGTTGCCGACTCTGCATCACCCTGGGGGCCTCTCGGGTGGACAGCTTTGTGTGGCTGACGCCTGACAGCTTCCTGGCGTTGTGCGAGGCCGGACCCTGGCGCGACACCGCCGAGCCGATGCCGGCGCGATTCCAGCTGGCAATTGCCGTGACCCTTGGGCGCTTGCAGTTACCGATTGCACAGGTGCGCGGCCTGCGCACAGGCGATGTGCTGATGCTTGAACAGCCGTTTTTTCAAGCCCAGGGCAACGGGTATCTACAGGTCGGCAAACAGCGACTGCATGGCTGTATTGACGATGCCAGCGGGGCTTTGTGCCTGACCCTTACTTCTATCGAGGACACGTCTGTGGACGAAGAATTTTCAGCCCCTCATTACTCGGGATATGAGGAAGATGAGCCCGTGGTGGATGTGTTTGGCCACGAACCGTTCGATGAATTGAGCATGGCGTTGAACGTGCGCTGCGGCACGTTGAACCTTACGTTGGGTGAGCTGCGTAATCTTGCGCCCGGCTCGGTGCTAGGTATTGCC
This sequence comes from Pseudomonas sp. efr-133-TYG-23, assembly GCF_030209215.1. NCBI lineage: Bacteria > Pseudomonadati > Pseudomonadota > Gammaproteobacteria > Pseudomonadales > Pseudomonadaceae > Pseudomonas > Pseudomonas sp. efr-133-TYG-23. The sequence continues at coordinate 35,309 of NZ_JARVSL010000039.1, forward strand.
GGTTACGCGCCGGGAATGGCGGGCCTCTATTACGGCGACCGCCCCATCGGTCAGGGGCAGTTGGTGGAGGTTGACGGACGCCTGGGGTTGCAGCTGTCCCGCGTGATGTTCGGCCGATGATACTTCAGGGGCTAGACCCCCTCGTTCTCGCGCTTTTTCTTGGGGCGCTGTCGCTGATGCCCCTATTGTTGGTCATCTGCACATCGTTTTTGAAAATCGTGATTGTGCTGATGATTACCCGAAATGCCATCGGCGTGCAGCAGGTGCCGCCCAGCATGGCAATCAATGGCATCGCGTTGGCCGCGACGTTATTTATCATGGCGCCGGTGGGGTACGAGATCGCTGAGAGCGTCAAGGCATCGCCTTTGGACATGAGCAACGTGCAAACGGTACTGCAAACGGGTGGAGAAGCCATCAAACCGTTGCGTGCCTTCATGCTGCGTAACGTGGACCCGGATGTGCTGACCCATCTGCTGGAAAATACGGCGCGGCTATGGCCTGCGCAGATGGCGCAAGAGGTGCAGCGCGAGGACCTGATCCTGTTGATCCCAGCCTTTGTGCTGTCGCAGTTGCAGGCCGGCTTCGAGATCGGCTTCCTGATCTACATTCCCTTTATCGTGATCGACCTGATTGTCTCCAACCTGCTGCTGGCGCTGGGTATGCAGATGGTCTCACCCATGACCATTTCCCTGCCGCTCAAACTGCTGTTGTTCGTGCTGGTTTCCGGCTGGTCGCGGCTGCTCGACAGCCTGTTCCTCTCCTACCTCTGAGTGGCTTATGGACCCGATCGTGCTGTTCAAGCAAGGCATGTTGCTGGTGGTGGTGTTGTCGGCGCCGCCGTTGATCGTGGCGGTGGTGGTCGGTGTGCTGACGTCTCTGGTGCAAGCATTGATGCAGGTCCAGGACCAGACGTTGCCCTTTGGCATCAAGCTGGTGGCGGTGGGTATCACACTGATCATGACCGGACGCTGGATTGGTGTGGAGTTGATCCAACTGATCAACCTGACCTTCGATATGATCGGCCGCTCGGCCCTGAACTGAGGCCCCGCCTGTGCTGCTCTACCTTGAATTCCTGCCCAGCCTGCTGATCGGCATGGCGCGTATTTACCCCTGTGCCATCCTGGTGGCGGCGTTTTGTTTCCAGCACATACGCGGGATGCCTCGGCACACCATTGTGATGGTCATGGCATTGATGCCTGCGCCGGGTATTCACGCGGCGCTGCAAGGGCAGGATTACTCGGCGCTTATGCTCGGCGGGCTGGTGCTCAAGGAGGTGGCGCTCGGGCTGTTGCTGGGCGTGTTGCTGGCGATGCCGTTCTGGATGTTCGAAGCCGTGGGGGCGTTGCTGGACAACCAGCGCGGTGCGTTGGCCGGTGGCCAGCTCAACCCTTCATTGGGGCCGGATGCCACGCCGATCGGGCATCTATTCAAGCAGCTGGCGATTTTTCTGCTGATGGTCAGCCTGGGCTTGGGCGCGTTGACCCAGGTGATCTGGGACAGCTACTTGATCTGGCCACCGACCGTTTGGTTTCCGCTGCCCGCACCGAATGGCATGAGTGTATTCGTCGGCCTGCTGGGCGATACCTTCACGCACATGATGTTGTACGCCGCGCCCTTCATAGCGGTGCTGTTGTTGCTGGAGTTCGGCATCGCATTATTGGGGGTTTACAGTCAGCAGCTGCAGGTGAGTACGCTGGCGCCGCCGGTCAAGTGTCTGGCAGGTATTGGTATTGTGCTGTTGTACTTTGCATTGCTGCAGGACCTGATCGTGGGGCGCATGCTCCAGCTCGGCGAGCTTAAACACTCGCTGGGGCTGATGTTCAAGGCTACGGGCTCATGAGTGACTCGGGGGAAAAAAAGCACCCGGCGTCCGCCAAGAAACTGCGCGACCAACGTAAGAAGGGCCAGGTCGCCCAGAGTCAGGACGTCCCTAAGTTACTGGTACTCACGGCCATCAGTGAGATCGCCTTGTTGACCGCCGAAACCAGCCTTCAGCGCTTCCAGCAATTGATGGCGTTGCCGATGTCGCGCTTCAACGAGCCGTTTGTACGGGCGTTGGAAGAAGTGATGGTTGAAGGGCTGGTGATGTTCGCGTCGTTTGCCCTGTTGATGGTCGGGGTAGCGATCACGACGAAGCTGATCAGCAGTTGGATGCAATTCGGGTTGTTGTTCGCCCCGGAGGCCCTGAAGCTCGATTTCAATCGCGTCAATCCGGTCAGCCAGCTCAAACAAATGTTCTCTGCCCAGTCGGTGATGAATCTGTTGATGAGCATCGCCAAGGCATTCCTGATTGGCCTGGTGGTGTACGTGGTGGTCTGGCCTTCGCTGGGTGCTCTGATCAACCTGGCAACCAGCGATTTGCCCAGTTACGTGTTGGGGCTGATCGCCCTGTTTCGTCACTTGCTGCATGCCTGTCTCGGGTTGTTATTGGTGCTGGCCCTGATCGACCTGGCTTTACAGAAGCATTTCTTCGCCAAGCGTATGCGCATGACCCAGGTCGAGGTCGTCAAAGAGTACAAGGACATGGAGGGCGACCCTCATGTGAAGGGCCAGCGTCGTGCGTTGGCGCAGCAACTGGCCCAGGAGGAACCCAAGGTCAAGCTGCCCAAGCTGGAGGAGGCCGATATGCTGGTGGTCAACCCGACGCACTTTGCGGTGGCCCTGTATTACCGCCCAGGTAAGACGCCGCTGCCGCTGCTGATCAGCAAAGGTACGGACGCCGACGCCCGTCGACTGATCGTTCGGGCGAAGGCTGCCGAGGTGCCGGTGATCCAGTGCGTTTGGTTGGCCCGTACGCTCTACGAGAAAAAACTGGGTGCCAGCATTCCCCGCGAAACCTTGCAGGCCGTGGCGTTGATCTACCGGACCTTGCGTGAGCTGGATGACGAAGCCAAACGCGAAACCCTGGAGTTGCCGGAGCTTGAGCGGCGCTGATCAGCGGCTGGAGGTCGTGTCCAGTGCGCTGAGGTTAGTCAGCGATAACATCCGGCTGAGGATCTTGTCCAGCGCGTTACGCGCCGTAGGCAGCGCGTGCCAAATCACCAAAGCGTTTTGGGCGTCGAGGTAGGCAAAGCAGCCATCGTACAGAGATGCATGCTCAAAGCGTCGCTCCAGAACCCGTTGCAGTTGCCCGGATTGCAGCGCTTCACGCGCGATGAGCAAAGCCATCCCTGGCTGCTTGCCGGCTTGCAGTGCGCATACTTTGATTCCGGGAGCGAGTTGTAGGTGAGCAGCAGCGCCGCTCACCAGATTGTCCAGAAACACCTGGCGTTGTGCGTCGGGCATTTCTTTTGCGCTCATCGTTCCAGGGAGACCGTTTGATAGTCTTTTCGCTCCCCGGCGGGGCCAGGCTCGACACGCATCTGCGGTGGCCACCAGATCACCATTTTGTCCTTGGTCGATTGCGGGCGAGAGCACGAGTCGCCCTTGCAGGTGGGGGTGCAGCCGGCGACGAGCAACGCGGTGGCGATCAGGGTGACGCAGAGTAGGCGGTGTTTCATGGCATAGCCTTTTGAGCTGGAGTGATCAAAGAAGGGCGCGGCACGCTACGGTGTTCATCCTTCACCACAGGGCGCATGGCGATAAAAACCTCGGCTTCTTCACCCGGCTTGAGCCAGGCACGCGGCCACACGCTGACGGCCAAGGTCTGGGCGTTGCTGCATTCCTTTTCGTCGATACGCACATTGCGATTGAACTGGTTGCGCAGCACGACGACTGCCACGTTGTACTCGGGGCCGGCATACCATTGGCTACGCTCGGTGTTCAGAGCCAGCAAGTCGCGGGTGCTGCACAGCGTATTCAAGCCCAGCGGCATCGGTGCGGCCTTGAAGGGCTTAGGCACTTCACCGCTGACCAAATGCGCCAGGGTACTGATGATATCGCTGCGCTTGATCACCGGCGGGTGAGGGGCATTGCGACGGGCCAATGGCGCAAGGGCCTTCTGCAATTCAACCTGGTCGGCCTGGGGCAAGTAGCGTGACGGGTCGGACTGATCGCCGATGACCCGTGGTGTCAGGATGAACAAGCGCTCTCGCCGGTTGTTCTGCCGTTCGGTCGAGGAGAACAGCGCCTTGCCCAACAGCGGAATATCACCCAGCAGCGGCACCTTGTTGTGTTTGTCGGTGTTTTCAGTGACATGGAAGCCACCGACCACCAGCGAACGTTTCTCCGCCATCACCGCCTGGGTACTAACCTTGCCGCGGCGCACATCAAGGTTGCCTGGGATGGGGTTGGACTCGTCGAAGTTGCCGTCTTCGATATCCACCGCCAGATGGATCTGATGGCCGCCACGGCTGGTGATCACACGGGGCACCACCTGGAAACTGGTTCCCACAGTGACGGGCAAGATGGTTGCATTCTCTCTACCGGGCGTCAGGTACTGCGTGCGGTTGAAGTCGATCACCGCAGGTTGGTTTTCCAGCGTGAGCACCGAGGGATTGGAGACCATGGTCGCCAGGCCCTTGGCCTCCAGGGCACGAATGTCCGCATAGAAGCGATCGCGGTGTTCGATCGACAACTGTGACGACGTGCCCGGTGCCAGATTGGCCCCGCCGCGGAACCGGCTGTTCTGGAACCCCCAGTTGACCCCGAACTCCCGCAATTGCGTGCGCTCGATATCGAGGATGATCGCGTCGATTTCCACCAGCTTGCGCGCCACATCGAGTTGGGTGATCAGCTCGCGGTACATGGCCTGGCGTTCCGGCAAGTCGTAAATCAGCACCGCGTTATTGCGCAAATCGGCTTCAACCCTGATCCGACTGTTGGAAACCGGGGCGCGCGGGGTGAGCGCGGGGCCGGTGTCCAGTGATGTCGGGTTGGCGTTAGCACCGAGCATCTGGCCCAGCAACGGGTTGCCTAACCGGGGAATGTTGGGTGTGAGCGGCGCGGGGGGGGAGGCTGGGCGCTGGCTCAGACTCGAGAGCCCCGAAAGCTTCGAAGTGGAGCGTGGTTCCAGCAGCCCGCGTAAAATGCTGGCGACACCGGGAATGTTGAGTTTTTCTCCGCGGTAATCCACCTGGCGGTCCGTTGCATTGGCAAACTTCAACGGGTAACTCAACACGCTCTGTTTTTCATCCGGTGAGCGGCGCTGGCTGCTGAACTGCTTGATCTGTTCGATATAGCGCTTGGGGCCGGAGACGAGTACGACCCCGTCTTCGGGCAACTCTCCCCAACCGAAACGGCTATCGAGCAGTCCGATATCGGTCAACGCCTGCTTGAGGTCGGAAATCGTCTCTGATGAGACCTCCAGGCGTGCTGACTCCTGCTGATCCAGCGTGCTGATGTAAAGCGTGTTGTTGTAGAGGTACCACTGGAAACGGTGTTCGACACCTAGTCTGTCCAGTAGTGACTGTGGGGTGTTCGCGCGGATCTTGCCGTTGACGTCCCCCTCCAGCAGGCCCTCGATGTGCAGTTGCGTGCCAAAGGTCTGGGCGAAGTCTTCGAGGACTTCCCGTAGTGGTTTGTGTTCGGCCTCATAGGCGTAGGCGGTGTTTTTCCACTCCGGGGGAATGGCGGCCAGGACGCTTTGCGCAGGTATCAGCAACCAGGGGAGTGTGAGCAGGCAACGCCAGGTGGCAAGCCTTGACGATGTTCCGGGCAAGGCAATAGGCATGCGGTTATAGCTCTGGGTCTTGTTGTACATAGAGTTCTCTGGTTAATACGACAGCGAACGTAACGAAGTAGGTTTGGATTGATGAGCCGGCAGGGCAAGGCGCGCGACCGTCGAGCGCCACGTGTCGCGTTGGTTGAGCAGGGCTTCGAGGCTGTTGAGCAACGATGTCTCGTGCGGGTCGGTGCGCAGGCATTGGACCAACCAGAGCGCGCCACTGTCAGGCGCTTGGGCAAGCGAGCCTTGAAAGTGATTCAGGCTGACCGCACCCAGTCGCAGCCAACAGTGCAACGGTGCGTGATCCGGCCGACGGGACGTCAGTTGAACGCAGATCAACACGGCGTCGCCGTGACGTTTCAGGATAATTTCATCGTTGTTCTCGAGGACGAGCATCTGTTCTGAGTCGCCGCCCAACCAGTCAATAAGTTGATCTTCCAACTTATGGCACACCGTCCAGTGCGGTTTTGAACAGCATGTAGTTGACCCGGCTGTGCTCGTTGAACGCCCAATCGGAGTGATGCCTTTTAAACATGCTCTCGTAAAACATCAGCATGTCCTCTGAGGTCTCCGCAGGGGACTGCTCGATGGTTTTATAACGCAGGGTGTCAGCCTTAACTTGGCCCAGAAGCTCACGTTTGAAGCCGTTATAGAAGTCCATAATTCTCTCCTGATAGACCTCACCTCTGTGGTCAGTGCTGGCTATTCAGTTCCAAGTTGATTGCGCCAGGCCAGCCAGTGGAGCCCGATCACCTTCTTTGGAAAACGGGGCAAGCATGGAGGCCCAATTGATGTGAAAGTCGCCTTCGTCGGTTTTCAGAACGAGGGTTTGAGTGCTGATGGTGTCGTCTGGCTGAACTCTCCAACGCGCGGCGTCATGGCGGCTGAGGCAATGTTTGAGTGCCTCGATTTCCCGTGGATGACACAACAGGAGCGCATTCACCTCCGGTACCTGGCTTGCCAGCAATTGCTTGAGCAGCGCTGCCAGGCGTTGTGGCTGCGGCGTCTCGTCAAGCAGGTGCCTGATCGCCTGGTTGACGACCCCTGTGATGTACCGCTCCAGGTTGTCGCACAATGCTTTTTGCTCGTTTTCCCATCGATGCAGCTGTGCGTTGGCGCGTTGCCAGAACGCCTGGCCCGCCTGCTCCAAAAGCGCCTCGCGGCTGAGTTGTGCGCGGTTGAGCAACGCGTCAGCCTGAGCCTTGGCGCGGGTTAACAGGTGTTCGGCTTGGGTGCAGTCAGCGAGCACCTCTCTGGGAATCAGCCCGTGCGACAGGCTATGGGCGTCGGGCGGCAGCGTGATTTTGCGTCGGCAGAGCATCGTCAGTCGTCCATTGCGTGGGGCGCAGGCACCACGCGAGTGCTGGTGGGTGTTGTCATGCGCCACACCACGGCTTGCCACAGGGTATCCAGGCGACTCGCATCGCCGACGTATGGGCGGTGGCTTCTTTCCAGTTCGAGCACACGCGCAAAGCAAAAGCGCAATCGAAGGCGTTGCCAGACGGGAGGCTCAACCCATGCACGCAGCAGTTGCAAAGGATCGTCTGCAGGTAACAGTGTTTGCGGGGGCAAGGCCTTGGCAATTCGCTTGCACCATAGGTGATGATCCTCCTGCAAGGCGGTGGTGGTTTGCGGCCTACAAATGCTGTCAATCAAGTCGAGCACGAAATCGAGTTCCGAGACCGACGCCAAGGCCAGCTTGAGCAGCGTGGGGTGAGGAGCAGGGGGCAGGCCTGGGGTAATCCCTTCGACGGTACAGTTCACTGGGGCGTCGATAAGGCGCAGCGCGTTGATTACTGGGTCGCCGAGGGTATGCCAGTCATCGTGCGCCGACCTCCAAGGACGCGCCCACCATTGCGCCCAGCTCAGGTGTTCACTCACGGGTGGGTCGCTTGCGAATTATCGGAGTAGCCGGCCGCAGCTTGGATTGCCCGCTGTCGCCGGTTGCGCAGGAAGAGTAACGCGGCCGTCGTCATCACGATGGCAACCAACGTAAGGGTCATGCTGGCGCGCCAAAAACCGAGGTCATCTGCGGGTATCAAGAACGGTCCGAAATACGTCAGCTGCCGTTGCTCTTGATAGACGATTGAAGGCACGAAGACCACCGTGAGCTTTTGCGGGTTATCCACCGCCGTGGACATTCCCGGGATGCTGCTGGCAACCATTCGGCGAACCCGAGAACGGATATTATCGGGGTCTAGCCGCGGATCATGCTTGATGAAAACCGAAGCAGAGGCCGGTTGCACCGGTTCTCCCGGCGCGATGCGCTCTGGAAGCACCACATGCACCCGGGCGATGATGACACCGTCAATGTTCGACAAGGTCGCCTCAAGTTCCTGGGACAGGGCATAGATGTACCGAGCCCGCTCCTCCAGTGGTGTTGAAATGACGCCGTCCTTGCGAAACGTATCGCCCAATGTGGTACGTGCGACCTTGGGCAATCCGACCGCCTCCAACGTACGCACGGCACGACCGATGTCGATGGCATTGACGACCACGACAACACCGTCTTTAGCAGGCACTTTTTGTGCGCGGATATGTTTGTCAGCCAATTCAGCAATGACCTCGTTGGCTTCCTGTTCGGATAATTGGCGGTGGAGTTCGACGCGCTCACTGCAACCGTTCAGCATGAAGGCGAGCCATAAAAGCAGCAGAGCGGGGAGGAGGGACTTCATGCCCATCTACTGCAAATTGCTGATTTTATCGAGGCCTTGGGCGGTTTTCCCGACACTCTTGACCAGGATGTGAGTCAGCAGCAAGGTGTTGGAAAGGTGGCTAGGGTAGTCCCGCATTGCACGCTCGTTATTTTTTTTACTGAGGGCGCGCAAACTTTTGCCCATGCGTTCTGTTGAGTGGGCGAGCGCGTCTGACGCGTCTGCCAGCAGGCTGCTCCGTTCAGCCCGATGCGTGGTGGTAGCCAGGGGGGTTGGCTGTGCCAGGGCTGAGGTGAAGAGATGGATATCGGCAGGCGGTGCGGGTGAATATTCAACTGATCTGTGTGCGCTGCCAGTGTCGTCATGCTCTGCGGAAAAAACGGTTTTGATTTGCATGCCAGACCTTTTGCATCAAGGGCTCAGGAGGGCGACGCTGGGTCAGCGTCGCCGGTGTAGAAAACTTCCCCGAATGATTGCCTCGGGGAAGCTGGCCATTCTTAACGGTAGGTATCAGCAACACTCTTCAAGCCGGTTTGCCACCTAGCTTCTCGAGCCAACTCTGCGATCTTTTTGTTGTCTTCTTTAGACCCTTCGGTGGTTTGTTCCAAACTCGGTGCGCCTGAGCCATAACCATTGCCAACCGGATAAGGGTTATAGCCAGTGTTGGAGGGTATCGTCATTGGGTGTTCTCCAGAGATGCCTGCAATAAAGATAGTGGGTTTACCAGTTTGATTCATAATATTTGAATCGCTGCTGGCACTAACTATGTGGCCGTTGATGTGGATGGCGTTCCTGAAGTTTTTCGTGCAAATGTTTCGAGTTATTAGTTGATTGCCTGGGGGTTAATCCAACAAAATATGAAGTTGTTTCATTCGGTAGTAAAGCGTGCGTTTGGCCACGCCTAACTCGACTGCCACACGGTCCACATTGTGTTCGTGCCGCTGCAGAGACTCTTCAATCAGCGTCTTTTCAATCTGTTGAAGGCGGCCCTTGAGGCCTATCTCGACCCCTTCATCCGGCATGGCCGGCCCACACAGCGGTGGCAGTCCCAGTACGCAGCGCTTGGCGGCCGAGCGCAATTCACGCACGTTACCCAGCCAGGAATAGCCAAGCAGTTGCAGCAGCAGCGTGCAGGGTGGTGAAGGTGGTGGGCGTTTGAATCGCTCGGCCTCCTGCCTGAGCATGCTCAAGAATAAAGGGATAATGCGTTCACGGCGCTCACGCAGTGGTGCGAGCTGGATGGTGACCACATTCAGGCGGAAATAAAGATCACGCCTGAACGCTCCTCGCTCGACCATTTTATGCAGCAGCTGCTGGGCAGACGCTATAACACGCATATCCACCGGAATGAAGCGGGTTGAACCCAAGCGCTCAACGCCACGAGCCTCCAGTACTCGCAGCAGCTTGGCCTGGAGCGAGAGCGGCAAGCTGTCGATTTCATCCAGGTACAAGGTGCCCAGGTGCGCGGCTTCGATGAAGCCTGCCCGTGATTGCACGGCGCCGGTGTACGCGCCGCTGTTGACTCCAAACAGTTGACTCTCCGCCAGGGTCTCCGGAATGGCTGCGCAATTGACCGCGACCAGGTTGCCCCGTCGCCCTGATAGCCGATGAATGCGTTGTGCCAAGGTATCTTTGCCGGTGCCGGTTTCTCCCAGCAACAGGATGTCAACGTTGAGGGGGGCAGTGCTGCTCAAGACATGTTCAATGTCAGCGTCTTCAATGAGTGAAGTGCTTGTTTCGTTTTCCATGTGGTCAAGCGCCGACATCGGATTATTACTCCATACTCGCTCTTGCTTCACTGTCGAAAAGACAACGTGCAGGCTCTGCACAATAGAGCGAATTTTATAACAGTTATCACCGGTCCTTAGGGTGATTAGTTGCCGAAGTCATGTGGGATAAGTTTGATAGTTTTCGGGCGCTGAACGTATTAAGTAGAGCGGTGCAGGGGAGAGTAGGCAGAGTCTGAAAACTGTTTGTATTTAGACTGATCTGTTGTGTCAGAGTATTCGTAAAGTCGTCGCCCACAAAAAAGCCGATGCAGTGCATCGGCTTTTTATATTCGGCGTAAACCGCGAGTAGCGATTACACGTTGAAACGGAAGTGCATCACATCGCCATCTTTAACGATGTATTCCTTACCTTCCAAACGCCACTTACCTGCTTCCTTGGCACCGGCCTCACCCTTGTACTGGATGAAGTCGTTGTAAGCGATCACCTCAGCACGGATAAAGCCTTTTTCGAAGTCGGTGTGGATCACACCGGCAGCCTGTGGTGCGGTGGCACCAACCTTGACGGTCCAGGCGCGGACTTCTTCGACACCCGCGGTGAAGTAGGTTTGCAGATTGAGCATTTCGTAACCGGCCCGGATCACGCGGTTCAGGCCAGGCTCTTCCAGGCCCAGGGCCTCGAGGAACATGTCTTTTTCTTCGCCGTCTTCAAGTTCGGCGATTTCCGCTTCGATCTTGTTGCACACCGGAACAACCATGGCGCCTTCTTCGTCGGCAATGGCCTTGACCACGTCGAGCAGCGGGTTGTTCTCGAAGCCGTCTTCAGCCACGTTGGCGATGTACATCACAGGCTTGGTGGTCAGCAGGTGGAAGCCTTTGATCACAGCTTTCTCGTCGGCACCCATGTTCTTCATCAGGCTGCGCGCAGGTTTGCCTTCGGTGAAGTGGGCGATCAACTGCTCAAGCAGCCCTTTCTGGACCACGGCATCCTTGTCGCCGCCCTTGGCGTTACGCGCAACTTTCTGCAGTTGTTTTTCGCAGCTGTCGAGGTCGGCGAAGATCAGTTCCAGGTCGATGATCTCGATGTCGCGTTTCGGGTCGACGCTGTTGGAGACGTGAATCACGTTCTCGTCTTCAAAGCAGCGGACCACGTGGGCGATGGCGTCGGTCTCACGGATGTTGGCCAGGAACTTGTTACCCAGGCCCTCGCCTTTCGACGCGCCGGCCACCAGGCCCGCGATATCGACGAATTCCATGGTGGTCGGCAGGATGCGCTTGGGATTGACGATGGCCGCCAATGCGTCCAGGCGCGGATCGGGCATAGGCACGATGCCACTGTTGGGTTCGATGGTGCAGAAGGGGAAGTTCTCCGCCGCAATACCGGACTTGGTCAGGGCGTTGAACAGGGTGGATTTGCCGACGTTGGGCAGGCCGACGATGCCGCAATTGAATCCCATGGTGTTTCCCCTCGGTAAGAGTCAGGCCTTCTGGCTGTGCAGGTTTTTCATCGCACGGTTCCATTCACCGGCGAGGATATCCGGCAGCACGCCGAGGGCAAAATCGATGCTGGCATCGAGTTTTTCCTGTTCGGCGCGTGGCGCACGACCCAGGACGAAATTTGAAACCATACTGGCAACGCCCGGATGGCCGATGCCGAGCCGCAGGCGGTAAAAGGTATTCTGATTGCCCAGCTGCGCGATGATGTCGCGCAGGCCATTGTGACCACCATGCCCGCCGCCCTGTTTGAGCTTGGCGACGCCGGGTGGCAGGTCCAGCTCGTCATGGGCCACCAGGATTTCTTCGGGTTTGATCCGGAAGAAACCCGCAAGCGCCGCGACAGCCTGGCCGCTGCGGTTCATGTAAGTGGTGGGAATCAGCAGACGAACATCCTGACCTTGATGCGAGAAGCGTCCGGTCAGGCCAAAATACTTGCGATCGGCCACCAGGTTGACACCTTGGGCGTGGGCGATGCGCTCAACAAAAAGGGCCCCCGCGTTATGCCGGGTCTGTTCGTATTCGGCGCCTGGATTTCCCAGGCCAACGATCAGTTTAATGGCAGTCACGACAGGGGCCCTTCCTTTGGAGTTGTGGATAACATCGCCGCGACCTGCATGCGGCGAAAGTGGACGACAAAGATCATTTACTCAAGAGTAAACGCCGCGTTATCGCCCGCTTTCTCGCTACGTTTCGGTCCGCGATGTTTCCTCAAGCTCCGGCAAGACAGAGTGAATTACTCTGCAGCGCCTTCTTCAGCTTCTGGAGCAACGCGTGGAGCGTGTACGTTGGCAACTGCTTTGTCATCACCGTGAGCCAGTGCAACGAACTCAACGCCTTTTGGCGCCTTGATGTCGGACAGGTGAACGATGGCGCCGACTTCCAGAGCCGACAGGTCGACTTCGATGAACTCAGGCAGGTCTTTCGGCAGGCAGGTCACTTCGATTTCGTTCAGGACGTGAGAGATCTCGCCGCCTTTCTTGACCGGAGCTTCTTCACCAACAAAGTGCACAGGCACGATAGCGGTCAGTTTCTGGCCAGCTACAACGCGAACGAAGTCGGCGTGCATGATGAACTGCTTGGAAGGGTGACGCTGCATTGCTTTAACGATGACGTTCTGCTTGGTGCCGTCGACGTTCAGCTCGATAACGTGGCTGTAGGCAGCTTCGTTTTCGAACAGCTTGGCGATTTCTTTGGCCAGAATGGTCACGGATTCAGCAGGCTTGCTACCGCCGTATACAACAGCAGGAATGTTAGCGGCGTGACGCAGGCGGCGGCTCGCACCTTTCCCCAGGTCAGTACGCGCTTGGGCGTTCAGAGTAAATTCAGTCATTTTGTATCTCCAAAATAGCCATCATCGAGTGGCGTTTGCGACCAGCGCCAAACTCGATATGGGCAAAAAAGCCCCGCCCCAACACAATGCTGGGGCGGGGCGCTTTTCGTCAGTGCTTTGTTACGAAGGGGTAACCCTTAACGGAACATCGCGCTGATCGATTCTTCGTTGCTGATGCGGCGAACCGCCTCAGCAACGACCGGTGCGATATCCAATTGACGGATACGCGCACAGGCTTGAGCGGCGGCGGACAACGGGATGGTGTTGGTCACCACCAGTTCGTCCAGCACGGAATTCTCGATGTTCTCGATCGCTCGGCCCGACAGCACAGGGTGTGTGCAGTAGGCGAAGACTTTAGCCGCACCGTGCTCTTTCAAGGCTTTCGCCGCGTGGCACAGGGTGCCGGCGGTGTCGACCATGTCATCAACCAGAATACAGGTACGCCCTTCGACATCACCGATGATATGCATCACTTCAGAGTGATTGGCTTTTTCACGGCGTTTGTCGATGATCCCGAGGTCCACGCCCAGGGATTTGGCAACAGCCCGTGCACGCACGACGCCACCAATGTCCGGGGACACAATCATCAGGTTTTCAAAGCGCTGGTCTTCGATGTCATCCACCAGAACGGGGGAGCCGTAGATGTTATCTACCGGAATATCGAAGAACCCCTGGATTTGGTCAGCGTGCAGGTCAACCGTGAGAACACGGTCGATGCCTACCACGGTCAGCATGTCAGCCACGACTTTCGCGCTGATAGCCACACGCGCGGAACGCGGACGGCGATCCTGACGGGCATAACCAAAGTAAGGGATTACAGCTGTGATTCGAGTCGCTGAGGAGCGGCGGAAGGCATCAGCCATCACGACGAGTTCCATCAGGTTATCGTTGGTCGGAGCGCAGGTCGGCTGAATAATGAAGACATCTTTACCGCGGACGTTTTCATTGATCTCGGCTGTAATTTCGCCGTCGGAGAATTTACCGACAGAGATGTCACCGAGAGGGATATGCAGCTGACGTACGACACGTCGAGCCAGATCGGGGTTAGCGTTCCCCGTAAAGACCATCATCTTGGACACGCGCAGTACCTAGAGGCTGAGGGTAACCTGGATGAGTATAGGAAAATGGCAGGGGCGGCTGGATTCGAACCAACGCATGGCAGGATCAAAACCTGCTGCCTTACCGCTTGGCGACGCCCCTGTATCTGTTGCAACGAGTACCCAGTACTCGATTCCTTTTAGAGCAGACTTTGCAGCTTGCGATGCAACATCGAAACGTTGCTTCCCTTTGCTACAAACCCTGTAAGGGTCTCTGTAAGAAGGGCCGAGACTTTATCAGCTTCAGCTTTGCTTGGGAAGCCCCCAAACACACAACTTCCAGTTCCGGTTAATTTTGCTTCGGTAAATTTACCTAGCAAATTCAAAGCGTTACGTACCTCTGGATAACGCCTTGCTACAACCGGTAAGCAGTCATTTCGACTGTTTCCCTTGGGAACGGGGCGCACTTTAATGGGAGGAGAGTTACGTGTCAACAGCGGATCTGAAAAAATTTCTGCTGTACTTACAGAGACTTGCGGGACAAGGACCACATACCAAGGCTCTTCGGGCTCTACAGGGGTCAGTTTTTCCCCTACGCCTTCGGCAAAAGCCGCGTGCCCGCGAACGAAAACCGGGACGTCGGCCCCCAGCGTCAGGCCCAGCGCAGCCAGGCGATCAGGGTCCCAGCCGAGCTGCCACAAGTGGTTCAGGCCCAGCAGCGTAGTCGCGGCATTCGAGCTGCCACCGCCGATCCCACCGCCCATGGGCAAAATTTTATCGATCCAGATGTCGATGCCGAGTGAGCTGCCGGATTGCTCTTGGAGTTTTTTCGCGGCTCGCACGATCAGATTGTTGTCGTGGGGCACGCCTTCGAATTCGGTATGCAACTGGATCACGCCGTCGTCGCGTACGGCGAAGGTCAGTTCGTCGCCGTAATCGAGAAATTGAAACAGCGTCTGCAGCTCGTGGTAGCCGTCTTCACGGCGTCCAAGAATATGCAGCATCAAATTGAGTTTGGCCGGAGAGGGCAGGGTCAGTTTTTCTGCGGTCACGTTATTGCCCCAATTTGCGCGGTTGCCAGTCCTTGATCACCAGCGTGACGTCCAGGTCCGTGCCGTGCAATTTGATGCGTTCGGGCAGCCAATAGCCGTTCTGTTGTACGTAACTGAGGTACTCAACTTGCCAGCCATCCTGTTCAAGGGTGGCCAGACGACTGTCGCCGTTAAGGCTCAGGCGGCTCTTGCTGTCCGGTGCGGGCAAACCGCGCACCCACCAGACCAGATGAGACACCGGCAGTTTCCAGCCAATCTGTTCTTCCAGCAGAGCTTCCGGGGAGGTCGCTTCGTAGCGCCCCTGATTGGCCACTTCGAGGCTCACCTGGCCCGGACGCCCGGTCAGCCGCGCCGCACCTCGGCCCAATGGGCCCGAGAGGCGAATATCGTAGTAGTCCTGGCGTTGCAGCCAGAACAGCGTACCGCTGCCGGAATCTTTCGGCGCGCGTACGCCAACCTTGCCTTCGATCTGCCAGCCATCGATGCTGGCCAGTTGGCTCTTGTGCTGCTTCCATTGCGCCGGGTTGCCCTGGCCTTCAACGGATTCACGGGCGCCAAAGCCAGCGCAACCGGCGAGCAAGGCGATAAGACTGAACACTACAAAGTGGCGCAAAAACATAAGTTTAAAGGGTCTCGGATCCGGTCAGGCGCTTGATGGTGCTGCGCAGGATGGGGCTTTCGGGTTGTTCCTTGAGGAACTTTTCCCAGATTTGACGGGCTTCGCGCTGCTTGCCATTGGCCCACAACACTTCGCCCAAGTGGGCCGCGACTTCCTGGTCGGGAAAGCGCTCCAACGCCTGGCGCAGCAGGCGTTCGGCTTCATCCAGATTACCCAGGCGGTAATTCACCCAACCGAGGCTGTCGAGGACGGCCGGGTCTTCCGGATTGAGTTTGTGCGCTTGTTCGATCAGCGCCTTGGCCTCGTCGTAGCGCGTGGTGCGATCGGATAAGGTGTAACCCAGGGCGTTGAGGGCCATGGCATTGTCCGGGTCGCGCTTGATGATCAGGCGAAGGTCTTTTTCCATCTGCGCCAAGTCATTGCGTTTTTCCGCCTGCATGGCGCGGGTGTACAGCAGGTTCAAATCGTCGGGGAATTGCAACAGGGCTTGTTGCAGCACTTTCCAGGCGCGATCACCCTGACTATTGGCCGATAAGGTCTCAGCCTGAATCAGGTATAACTGGATGGCATAGTCCGGCTCGGCATCCCGCGCGGCGGCCAGGCGTTTTTCCGCCTCATCGGTGCGGCCGTTGCTCATCAGGATATCGGCCTGGCGCAGTTGGGCCGGCAGGTAATCGTTACCGGAGCCGACCTGAGCGTATTCGAGCAGGGCTGCCTGCGGGTCGTTGCGCTCTTCGGCAATGCGGCCCAGGTTCAGGTGCGCGGAATCCACATGGCTTTCCCGGGCGATCAGCTCTTCCAGGTACCCTTTGGCCTCGTCCCAGGCTTTGGCTTCCAGGCATACCAGGGCCAGGGAATAGCGCAGTTCATCGTCGTCCGGATATTGCTGGACCAGATTGGCGAACTGCACTTTGGCGTCCTCCATGCGGTCCTGCTCCACCAGCATACGTGCGTAAGTCAGGCGCAGGCGCTTGTCTTCCGGGTACTTCTTGATGCTTTTTTCCAGCAACGGAATCGCTTCCTTGCCGCGATTGAGATTCTGCAGCAAGCGTGCGCGCAGCAGAATTGGGGCGATTTCCCCCTCATCCGGCGGGTTTTGTTCCAGCAGCTTCAGCGCTGCTTCGGCTTCGTCATCCTGTTGCAGCAGCAAGGCCTTGCCGAAAATCAGCTGGCTGTTTTTAGGGTGCTTCTGTAGCAGTCGGTCGAAACTGTTCATCAGGCCATTGCGGGTGTCCTGGTCGGTGTCGGCGGCCGACAGCGCCAGGAAGTCGAAATGGGTGTCACCCTTGCCCTGCAGGACTTTCTCCATATACACCATGGAGTCGTCATAGCGCCCGGCCCGCGCCAACTGAATGGCCGCCGCCCGTTGTGCTTCCAAGTCGTCAGGGGCGTTTTTCGCCCAGATCAGCGACGTGTCCAGCGCCGCCTGATCGGCCCCCAAGTACTCGGCGATGCGAAACGCGCGCTCGGAGATCCCCGGGTCCTGCGTATTGATGGCCTGGGTCACGTAGTTATCCAGCGCAATATCGAAGCGATTGCGCTGGCCGGCCAGCTCCGCGGTCAGCAGGCTGTACACCGTTTCTTCGCTGAACGATGAGTAAACCTTGGGCTTTTCAGGGGCGGGGGTGCTGTCTTCTGTCGGCGGCGTACCGTCCGGCTGCACGGGGGCCATGGCCTGGCAGCCGCTGAGGAAGACAAAAGCAAGGAGCAACGCGGAAGATCTATTCATATAGGAAGAGGACGACTAACCTGCGGTCGGATCATCATGACACAAGCCTTCGGCCAAACATAACCGAGTCTCAGTGCGTGTCTTTTATAGGCACAAGGTATAGGGACAATAGACGACGGTGGTTGTTCTGAATCTTTCGAAGTAGGACAATCGCCGGCTTCCCGACATCATCAGCGATATTGAATGGCCTTCCTCGCACTCGGTATTAACCACAAGACTGCCTCTGTAGACGTGCGCGAGCGCGTGGCGTTTACGCCTGAGCAGTTGGTTGAGGCCTTGCAGCAGCTCTGCCGGCTCACCGACAGTCGCGAAGCTGCGATCCTTTCGACCTGCAATCGCAGTGAGCTTTATATAGAACAGGAACATCTCTCTGCGGATGTCATCCTGCGCTGGCTGGCCGATTATCACCATTTGAGCCTCGACGAGCTGCGCGCCAGCGCTTATGTGCATGAAGAGGATGCGGCAGTTCGTCACATGATGCGTGTGGCGGCCGGTCTCGATTCGCTGGTGTTGGGCGAGCCGCAGATCCTGGGCCAGATGAAATCCGCCTACGCCGTGGCGCGCGAAGCCGGCACCGTCGGTCCGTTGCTGGGTCGGCTGTTTCAGGCCACGTTCAACTCCGCCAAGCAGGTGCGCACCGACACGGCGATCGGCGAAAACCCGGTGTCCGTGGCGTTCGCGGCCGTCAGCCTGGCCAAGCAGATTTTCAGTGACCTGCAACGCAGCCAGGCGCTGCTGATCGGCGCCGGAGAAACCATCACCCTGGTCGCTCGTCACCTGCACGACCTGGGGGTCAAGCGTATCGTGGTGGCCAACCGTACCTTGGAGCGCGCCAGTATCCTGGCCGAACAGTTCGGCGCCCATGCGGTGCTGCTGGCGGATATTCCGGCCGAACTGGTGCGCAGCGATATCGTTATCAGCTCCACCGCCAGTCAGTTGCCGATCCTGGGCAAAGGCGCGGTTGAGAGCGCGCTGAAGCTGCGCAAGCACAAGCCGATTTTCATGGTAGATATCGCCGTTCCTCGGGATATCGAGCCCGAAGTCGGCGAGTTGGACGATGTTTATCTGTACAGCGTCGACGATCTGCACGAAGTGGTCGCCGAGAACCTCAAGACTCGTCAGGGCGCAGCCCAGGCCGCCGAGGAAATGGTCAGCACCGGCGCCGAAGATTTCATGGTGCGCCTGCGTGAATTGGCGGCGGTGGATGTGCTCAAGGCGTATCGTCAGCAAGGTGAACGCCTGCGCGACGAAGAACTGCTCAAGGCCCAGCGCTCGCTGGCCAACGGCGGCAGTGCCGAAGAGGTGTTGATGCAGTTGGCGCGTGGCCTGACCAACAAATTGCTCCATGCACCCAGTGTGCAACTTAAAAAATTGACCGCCGAAGGCCGCCTCGATGCGCTGGCCATGGCCCAGGAACTTTTTGCCCTCGGAGAGGGCGCGTCAGACAGCTCTTCGGATAAAAAACTGCAATGAAAGCGTCACTGCTCAATAAACTGGACGTGCTCCAGGACCGTTTCGAAGAACTGACCGCCTTGCTCGGCGATGGCGAGGTCATCGCCGATCAAGCCAAATTCCGTGCCTATTCCAAGGAATACGCCGAAGTTGAGCCCGTGGTCGCCACCTATAAGAACCTGCTGAAAGTGCAGGCCGACCTTGAAGGCGCCCAGGCGCTGCTCAAGGACAGCGACCCGGACATGCGTGAAATGGCCGTGGAAGAAGTCCGCGAGGCCAAGGAAAAACTCGCCGAGCTGGAAGGCGACCTGCAACGCATGCTGCTGCCCAAGGACCCCAACGACGGACGCAACGTGTTCCTCGAAATCCGCGCCGGCACCGGTGGCGACGAGGCGGCGATCTTCTCCGGCGACCTGTTCCGTATGTACTCGCGCTACGCTGAGCGTCGCGGCTGGCGTGTGGAGATTCTGTCCGAGAACGAAGGCGAACACGGTGGCTATAAAGAAGTCATCGCCCGCGTCGAAGGCGACAATGTCTATGGCAAGCTGAAGTTCGAGTCTGGCGCGCACCGTGTGCAACGGGTGCCGGCCACCGAGTCCCAGGGCCGCATCCACACCTCGGCCTGCACCGTCGCGGTGCTGCCCGAGCCGGATGAACAGGAAGCCATCGAGATCAACCCGGCCGACTTGCGCATCGATACCTATCGTTCGTCCGGTGCCGGCGGCCAGCACGTCAACAAGACCGACTCGGCGATCCGTATCACCCACTTGCCGTCGGGCATCGTGGTGGAGTGCCAGGAAGAGCGCTCCCAGCACAAGAACCGGGCGCGTGCCATGTCCTGGCTGTCGGCCAAGCTCAACGACCAGCAGACCAGCGCCGCCGCCAATGCGATCGCCACTGAGCGCAAGCTGCTGGTGGGCTCGGGCGACCGCTCCGAGCGCATTCGCACGTACAACTTCGCCCAGGGCCGAGTGACCGATCACCGGATCAACCTCACCCTGTATTCCCTGGACGAAATCCTCGCCGGCGGCGTTGAAGCGGTGATCGAGCCGTTGCTCGCCGAATACCAGGCCGATCAATTGGCGGCCATAGGTGAATAAATGACCATCATCGCCAGCCTGTTGCGCGCCGCCGACCTGCCGGATTCGCCCACCGCGCGCCTGGACGCCGAATTGTTACTGGCTGCGGCCCTGGGCAAATCGCGCAGCTATCTGCACACCTGGCCGGAAAAAATCGTCAGCAGCGAAGACGCGCTGACGTTTGCCGGCTACCTGCAACGCCGCCGCGCGGGCGAGCCGGTGGCCTATATTCTCGGCCAGCAGGGTTTCTGGAAACTCGACCTTGAAGTGGCGCCGCACACGCTGATCCCGCGTCCCGAGACCGAAATGCTGGTGGAAGCGGCGCTGGAATTATTGCCGGCCACGCCTGCCCGCGTGCTTGACCTGGGCACTGGCAGCGGCGCGATTGCCCTGGCCCTGGCCAGCGAGCGCCCGGCCTGGCAAGTGACTGCGGTCGACCGCGTGCTGGAAGCGGTGGCCCTGGCCGAACGCAATCGCCAGCGTCTGCACTTGAATAACGCCACGGTACTCAACAGCCATTGGTTCAGCGCCCTGCACGGGCACTCCTACGATCTGATCATTAGCAACCCGCCGTATATCGCCGACAACGATCCGCATCTGGTGGCCGGCGACGTGCGTTTCGAGCCCGCCAGCGCCCTGGTGGCGGGCCATGATGGTTTGGATGACCTGCGGCTGATCATCCAGGACGCGCCCGCCCACCTGAATGCGGGTGGCTGGTTGCTGTTGGAGCACGGTTACGATCAAGCCCCTGCGGTACGCGACCTTTTGCAGAGCCAAGGTTTTGAGCAAGTGCACAGCCGCGTCGACCTTGGCGGGCACGAACGTATCACCTTAGGGCGCCGGCCGTGCTGACCGATCAGGAGCTGTTGCGCTATAGCCGACAGATTCTGTTGCAGCATGTCGACATAGACGGGCAATTGCGCCTCAAAAACGGCCGTGCCCTGATTGTCGGCCTTGGCGGTCTGGGCGCGCCGGTAGCGCTGTACCTGGCCGCTGCGGGCGTTGGCCAGTTGCATTTGGCGGATTTCGACACGGTCGACCTGACCAACCTGCAACGCCAGATCATCCATGACACTGACAGTGTCGGGCAGACCAAAGTCGACTCGGCCATGCGTCGCTTGTGCGCGATCAACCCCGACATCCAACTGGTGCCCCATCGCACCGCGCTGGATGCCGATTCGCTGGCCGCTGCCGTGGCTCAAGTGGATGTGGTGCTCGATTGCAGTGACAACTTCTCTACCCGCGAGGCGGTCAATGCCGCCTGTGTCGCCGCCGCGAAGCCGTTGATCAGCGGCGCGGCGATTCGCCTGGAAGGGCAACTGTCGGTGTTTGACCCCCGTCGCGCCGACAGCCCGTGCTACCACTGTTTATATGGGCACGGCAGCGACGCCGAATTGACCTGCAGCGAAGCCGGTGTCGTCGGGCCGCTGGTGGGCTTGGTCGGCAGCCTGCAAGCCCTGGAGGCCCTGAAGGTGTTGGCCGGTTTTGGCGAGCCGTTGGTCGGGCGTTTATTGCTGATCGATGCCTTGACCACGCGTTTCCGCGAGCTGCGGGTCAAGCGCGACCCTGGCTGCAGTGTCTGCGGGACTCGCCATGGGTAAGGATGCGCCGATCGGTGTGTTCGATTCCGGTGTCGGTGGCCTGTCGGTGCTGGAGGAAATCCAGCAACTGCTGCCCCACGAGTCGCTACTCTACGTTGCCGATTGCGGGCATATCCCCTATGGCGAGAAAACTCCGGCCTTTATTCGCGAGCGTTCGCGGCGGGTGGCGGCGTTTTTCCGCGAGCAGGGCGCCAAGGCATTCGTAATTGCCTGCAACACGGCGACGGTAGCCGCCGTCGCCGACCTGCGTCTGGACTACCCCGATTGGCCGCTGGTGGGCATGGAGCCCGCCGTCAAACCCGCTGCCGCCGCGACCCGCAGTGGCGTGGTCGGCGTGCTCGCCACCACCGGCACCCTGCAAAGTGCCAAGTTCGCGGCGCTGCTCGACCGTTTTGCCACTGACGTGCGCGTAGTTACCCAGCCATGCCCAGGCCTGGTTGAGCTGATTGAAACCGGCGATCTGAGCAGCCCGGCCCTGCGCCAGTTGTTACGGGGCTACGTCGACCCCCTGCTCAGTGCCGGTTGCGACACCATCATCCTCGGTTGTACCCACTACCCCTTCCTTAAACCGATGCTGGCGCAAATGCTGCCGCCGAGCGTCATCCTCATCGATACTGGCGCCGCAGTGGCACGGCAGCTCAAGCGCTTATTGGGCGAGCGTGACCTGTTGGCCGACGGAAAACCTGCTCCCGCGCAGTTCTGGACCAGCGGCGATCTGTCTCACCTAAGAAATATCCTACCGACACTATGGAAACATCCCGGAATCGTGCGAAGCTTCGGCTCGTGAAAATTTCGTGAAATTTCGTGATTAGAAGCTGAACTTCTGGCTCTGCGCAGGCTTCTATAGCGAGATTGCTTGTACAAAACACCATACAAACTTGTTCGGAAGGAACGTTTAATGAAGCGCTTGTTCTGTTTGGCTGCGATTGCGGCCGCCGTTGTAGGACACTCGTTTTCGGCGCAGGCCGCCGGCCTCGAATTCGGTCTGGGGTCCACCAGCGATTCGACGTTGACTTACCGCCTGGGGCTGACTTCGGATTGGGATAAGAGTTGGATGCAAAGCGATGTAGGTCGCCTGACCGGTTACTGGAGCGGTGCTTACACGTACTGGGAAGGTGATGACCGCGCAGGCGCCAGCAGTCTGTCGTTCTCACCGGTGTTTGTGTACGAATTTGCCGGGCAATCGGTTAAACCGTACATCGAGGCCGGCATCGGCGTTGCTGTTTTCTCCCGTACCAAGCTGGAAGACAACAACATCGGCCAGGCTTTTCAGTTTGAAGACCGTTTGGGTTTCGGGCTGCGCTTTACCGGTGGGCATGAAGTGGGCATTCGCGCCACCCATTATTCCAACGCCGGTATCAGCAGTAACAACGATGGGGTAGAGAGCTACTCGCTGCACTACACCATGCCGTTGTAATCACCCGCATCGCAAAACGCTGCGGGGGCGGCTTGTGCCCTCCCGCATTGCGATCAGATATACGCCGTCGCAATCCCTTGGCGTTCTTCCAGGCACTCCGGTGCGCCCATCTCGAATTCCCGACAAATCAGCGGGCGCCGCTCGTAAATCGTACACATCATCGTGTCCCGATCCAGCGCCGCACACCAGCCGTCGTCCAGGCGCAGCATCACTTCACCGCCCCAATCGTCTGTGTCGATATAGCGCTCAGGTACGCCCGTGTCGGTAATCAGCATGACTTCCAGCTGGCAGCAGCACGCCGCACACGTAGAGCAGGTGACGGCGGGGTCAGCGATTTGGATGTGGGGGATGTTGGTCATAGGCGCGCAGTGTAAGGCATGAGCGAGTCTCGGGTGTGAAAGGTCTGACAGACGTCAGCGTGCCAATCGATGCAGCCCGACAAAAACCACGGCCCACAGCAGCGCCAGCCCGGTCAGCGTGGGCGCCACGTCAAAGCCGAATTCCACGCCTGCCAACTGGCTGCCGGCGTAATACGACAGCGGCCCGCCGACTGCGCCTAATACGGCGGCTCGCCACCAGGGCCGTGCGCTCCATGCCAGGCAATGACGCAACGTGGTGGCCAGCAGCGCCCACAGCAGCATCAGCCAAAACGGGATCAAGGGCCCTGGTTCGCTGAACTGAAACACACCCAGCGCTCGCAGTAATGTGTCCAGCAGCGTACCCGCCACGGTCACGCCAATGATCAGCGCGCCATCCTTGGCCCAAGAACTTATCCACAGCAGATGAACGGCCAGCACCCCCACGCCAATCAGCAACCAGGGGCCGTCGCCGCCCAGCACGCAGGCAAACCAGCCGCACTGGAACAGCGCGGCGTTGGCCAGGTTTTTAAGCATTGAAGCGCCCGAGCAGCGGAGGGTTGATCGCCGCCGGTTTGGCCAGCAGCAACTGAGCGGTGCCGATGGTGCGCTCCATAAAGCCACCTTCGCAGTAGCACAGGTAGAACTCCCACAACCGCAGAAAGTACTCGTCGTAGCCCAGTTCCGTCAGGCGGCCATGGGCGCGGCGAAAATTCTCATGCCACAGGCGCAGGGTTTTTGCGTAGTGCAGACCGAAGTCTTCCATGTGCAGCAGGTTCATATCGGTGTCGCGGCTGACGATCTGCAGCATGTTCTGCACCGAGGGCAGGGCGCCGCCGGGGAAGATGTAGCGCTGGATAAAATCCACGCTGCGTTTGGCTTGCTCGAAACGCTGTTCGCGGATGGTGATGGCTTGCAGCAACATCAGGCCGTCGCGCTTGAGCAACTGTGCACAT
Organism: Pseudomonas sp. efr-133-TYG-23; assembly: GCF_030209215.1. NCBI lineage: Bacteria > Pseudomonadati > Pseudomonadota > Gammaproteobacteria > Pseudomonadales > Pseudomonadaceae > Pseudomonas > Pseudomonas sp. efr-133-TYG-23. The sequence goes on from NZ_JARVSL010000039.1 coordinate 59,419, forward strand.
TGCTTGAAGTAGGTGGGCAGAAAGCGATGACCCACAGCCTCGATCATCTCGATGGACACCAGTTTGTCGTACTCGCCCGTGAGATCGCGATAATCCCTTAGCAGCAGGGTGACCTGATCTTGCAGGCCCAACGCCTGGATGCGTTGTTCGGTGTACGCAAATTGTTCCTTGGACAGGGTCGTGGTGGTGACCTTGCAGCCATAGTGCTGCGCGGCATACAGCGCCATGCTGCCCCAGCCGGTGCCGATCTCCAGCAAATGGTCGCTGGGTTTGAGGGCAAGCTTCTGGCAGATACGCTCCAGTTTGTTCAGTTGCGCCTGTTCCAGGGTGTCGTCGGCCGTCAGAAATTGCGCCGCCGAGTACATCATGGTCGGGTCGAGGAATTGTTCGAACAGCTCATTGCCCAGGTCGTAGTGGGCGGCGATGTTTTTTTGCGAGCCCTCGCGCGTGTTGCGATTGAGCCAGTGCAGGCTCTGAGTCAGCGGGCGGGCGAGGCGGGCCAGGCCACCTTCCAGCGCGTCGAGTACGTCCAGGTTGCTGACCATCACCCGCACCACGGCGGTCAGGTCCGGGCTGGTCCAGTAGCCATGGATAAACGCTTCGCCGGCGCCGATCGAACCGTTGGCCGCCACCAGGCCCCACACGGCCGGATCGACGATCTGGATTTCCCCCAACAGGTGCGCTTCCCGTGCGCCGAACACTTGGCGTTCACCGTCCTCGATCACCACCAACTGGCCATGGCGCAATTGGCTGAGTTGGCGCAGCACACCCTTGCGCAGTAGCGCGGTGGTCATGCCGTTGACGTTCAGGCGGCTGGCCTTGACCGATAAGCTAGGGGATTTCATGGCGATGTTCCTTGGTATACCCGACGGCGGTGCGAGAGGCGCCATCGGCGGCCCGGTGGGAGAAAATCGGTGTGCGTTTGAGCAACAGGCGCAGGGCCTGCCAGTAAATGGCCAGGCAGGTCTTGGCGGTCATCCACGGAAAACGTCCCAGGTAGCGGTGCAGACTGGCGCGGGTCAGCGCCTCTTTGTGCAGGCTCAGGGTGGCGTCGAAGACTTTCAGCTCGCCCTGCCAGTCGGCCATATGTACGCCGAGCCGCTCGGCCGGCGGGCTGAAGCTCATGCGGTATTCCAGGTCTCGCGGCAGGAACGGCGACACATGGAACGCCTTGGCCACGGCGAAATGCTGGTGCTCGTCCGCGCCCAGGGCCTGGGCCGGCAGCACGTAGTGGTAGCGTTCGCGCCAAGGGGTGTTGGTCACTTCACACAGGATCGCGGCCAGTTGCCCATCGGCCTCGAAACAGTAGAAGAAACTCACCGGATTAAAAGCCAGGCCCCAACTGCGGGCCTGGGTCAGTAGGCAGATAACGCCCTGGGGTGTGCGCCCCAGCGCCTTGCCGACTTCCTGGCGCACGGCATCGCTCAGGCTCATGCCGTGGCCGGTCAACTCACGCAGGTAGTCCTGCTGGCGAAAACCGAAGGGCGCCAGGCGGCTACGCCCGGCCAGGGGCGAGAGCCCGAGCACTTGGTCTTCTTCGCTCAAATCCAGGTACAGCAGGCCGATGCGGTAGCGAAAGGCATGAGCCTTGGGCGCAAACCGGCGGTGGGCAATCCAGCCGCTGTACAGGGCGCTGTTCACAGGGTCTCTCCAAAGGCTTGCGCCACGCGCAGGGCGCTGACCACGCCGTCTTCATGGAACCCGTTGGCCCAATAGGCGCCGCAATAATGGGTATGTCGGGCGCCGTTCAGTTCTTCCCAGCGCTGCTGGGCGGCGACGGCGGCCAGGCTGTATTGCGGGTGGGCATAGGTAAAGCGCGCGAGGATCTTCAGTGGGTTGATCACCGCCGTCTGGTTGAGGCTCACGCAAAAGGTCGCGGCGCTGTCGATGCCTTGCAGGATGTTCATGTCGTAGGTCACGGCGGCCTGGGCCTGACTGTCGCCGGTCAGCCGGTAGTTCCAACTGGCCCAGGCCAGCCTGCGGTCGGGCAGCAGGCGTGTGTCGGTGTGCAGCACTACGTCGTTGTCGGCGTAGGGCAGGGCGCCGAGGATTTCCTGCTCGGCCTGGCTCGGGTCGCCGAGCAACGCCAGGGCCTGATCGCTATGGCAGGCGAACACCACTCGGTCGAACGTCTCGCTACCGGACGCGCTGTGGATAACCACGCCCTCCTCGTTGCGTTCTACTTTATGCACAGGGCAGTTCAGGCGGATCCGCTCACGAAAACCGCGCGTCAGCGGTTCGATATAAGCACTGGAGCCGCCTTCGATCACGCACCATTGCGGGCGATTGTTCACCGACAACAAGCCGTGGTTCTTGAAGAACCGTACAAAGAACTGCAACGGAAACCCCAACATGTCCGCCAGTGACATCGACCAGATCGCTGCCCCCATCGGCACGATGTAGTGGCGCACGAAGCGCTCACCGTAACCGCCGGCAGTGAGGTAGTCGCCCAGGGTCATATCGGCGCTGATCCGTTGTTCTTGCAGATCCAGCGGAGCCTGGCGGTTGAAGCGCAGGATGTCGCGCAACATGCCCCAGAAGCCTGGCGAAAGGATATTGCGGCGCTGGGCGAACAGGCTGTTGAGGTTGTTGCCGTTGTACTCGAACCGGGTGCGCTCGTCGCACACCGAAAAACTCATCTCGGTGGGTTTGAACGCCACGCCGATCTGCCCCAGTAACCGAATGAAGTTGGGGTAGGTCCAGTCGTTGAACACGATAAAACCGGTGTCCACCGCGTAGGGTTGGCCCTCCACCGTCACGTTGACCGTATGGGTATGCCCGCCGATGCGGTCGCCCGCTTCGAACAGGGTGATGTCGTGGCGGCGGCTGAGCAGATAGGCGCTGGTCAGCCCGGCGATACCGCTACCGATAATGGCGATCTTCACAGGTCGTCCTTTTTCGGCGGTGGGCTGCGCAACATGCGTTTGCCGATGATCAATTGCGCGCGGTTGGGCAGTTTCGACAACGGCCACAAGGTGGCGATAAACAGCGCGGGGAAGGCGATCTCCAACGGACGCTTGCTCAGCTTGGCGAAGATATGCCGCGCGGCTTTGTCGGCGGGCCAGCTCAGGGGCATCGGGAAGTCGTTGCGTTCGGTCAGGGGCGTGTCGACAAAGCCTGGGCTGATCACGGTAACGTCGATGTTCTCCGGCGACAGGCTGATGCGCAGCGATTCGAACAAGTAGCGCAGGCCGGCCTTGGACGCACCGTACGCCTCGGCACGTGGCATTGGCAGGTAAGTCACGGCGCTGGCGACGCCCACCAGGTGCGGTGTGAGCCCGGCGCGCAGCAACGGCAGGGCGGCTTCGATGCAATAACTGCTGGCCAGCAGGTTGGTGCGCACGACGTGCTCGATGATCGATGAGTCGAACTGGCGGGCGTCCACGTATTCGCACGTGCCGGCGTTGAGGATCACCGTGTCCAGCGCACCCCACACCTGAGCGATGTGCTCGCCGATTTCGCGCACGGTCTGGCTGTTGGTCAGGTCGCCGGCCACCACCAGCACTTGGCCAGGGTAACGCTGCGCCAACGCCTCCAGCGGCTCTTTGGTGCGCGAGCTCAAGGCCACCTGGGCGCCGCTGTTGAGCAGCTCCACGGCCAGCGCGGCGCCGATGCCACTGCTGGCGCCAGTCAGCCAATAACGACGGGGCGTCACTGCGTTCATCCCACTCTCCTTTTCAGCCAACTGATCACCTTGCCCAACACGGGCAGGTGTTCGTACAGCAGTGCCCCGGCATCGAAATAATCCCGATGGCGGTACACCGTTTCACGCCACATCAGGTGTGAGCAGCCTTCCACGCGGATGACCTTGCCATTGGCCAGGCGCGGGTGGCAGAAACTCATTTTCCAGCGCAGGTAGCCTTCGCCCTCGGCGACCTGATCGAAACCGTGGAAATCGAAGCGTAACTGGCTGACGTTGCCGTACAGCGACTCGAAATAGCGGTGCAGCGCGGTCAAGCCGTGCACTTCGTGCAGCGGATCGGTGAAGGCGATGTCCTTGCTGTACAGACTGTCGAGCAAGTGCAGGTTGTGCTTGTCCAGGGTGGCGAAGGTCTGGGCGAAACGGCGCAGGAAATCACTCATGGGCACCTCCTACCGCTTCGCGCGACGGCAGACTGCGAAACGCCGCCAGGGCGCGCTCGCGGGATTTTTTCAAATCGACCATGGCGCGCGGGTAATCCGCCACGCCAAACAGTCCGCCAACCGCGTCGGGGTTGTGGACTTCCTTTTTATTCAGCCCGGCCAGTTCCGGCAGCCAGTGCTTGATGAACACGCCTTCGCTGTCGAATTTTTCCGATTGGCTCAGCGGGCTGAAAATCCGGAAGTACGGCGCCGAGTCGGTGCCGGTGGAAGAGCTCCACTGCCAGCCGCCATTATTGGCGGCCAGGTCGCCGTCGATCAGATGGCGCATGAAGAACCGTTCGCCTTCGCGCCAATCGATCAACAGATTCTTGGTCAGGAACATCGCCACCACCATGCGCAGGCGGTTGTGCATCCAGCCGGTTTCAAGCAACTGGCGCATCGCCGCGTCGATGATCGGCAGACCGGTGCGCGCCTCTTGCCAGGCCGCCAGGTCCTTGGGCGCATCGCGCCAGGCCACGGCTTCGGTTTCGGGGCGGAAGGCGCGGTGACGGGACACCCGGGGGTAGCCCACCAGAATGTGTTTGTAGAACTCACGCCACAGCAGTTCGTTGATCCAGGTGATCGCGCCGATATCGCCGCTTTCGAACTCGCCCTGATTGGTTTGCAGCGCCGCGTGCAAGCATTGGCGCGGCGAGACCACGCCGGCGGCCAGGTAGGCGGACAACTGGCTGGTGCCGGGTTTGGCCGGGAAATCGCGCTCGTCCTTGTAATAGCTGATCTGCGCATCGGCGAAGGTTTCCAGGCGGCGTCGGGCTTCGTCTTCACCGGCAGGCCAGAGGGCGCGTAGGCGTTCGCTCGGCGGTTCGAAGCCATCGACGGTGGCTGGCACGGTGTCGCTTTTGATCGCCAGTTTTGCCTGGGCCTTGGGCGTGCTCACCAGGCGCGGCAGGGCGCTGTGCAGACGGGTGTAGCAGACTTTGCGGAACTGACTGAACACTTGGAAATACGTGCCGCTCTTGGTCAGCACACTGCCGGGTTGGAAAAACAATTGATCCAGGTAGCTGTGGAAGGTCACCCCATCGGCTTCCAGCGCCGTGGCCACCGCCGCATCTCGGCGGCTTTCATGAATGCCGTATTCCTCGTTGACGTGCACCGACGCCACGCCCAACTCGCCGCACAATTGGCGGAGCACGGCGGGTGCCTGGTCCCAGGTGGCGGCGGTGCGGATCAGCAACGGGATGTTGAGTTCGCCCAGGGACCGGCTCAAGTGCCGCAGGTTACGCAGCCAGAAATCCACTTTGCACGGCGCGTCATCGTGGGCCAGCCATTGTTCGGGCGTGATCAGGTACACCGCTGCCAGCGGGCCGCGCTGGCTCGCAGCGGCCAGGGCGGTATTGTCGTGAAGGCGCAAGTCGGTGCGCAGCCAGATCAGGTGCATTTAGACGAGTCCACGCTGGAGCATAAGCTGGTGGGCCGACAACGGGTCTTCGGCGAGGGACAGATCCGCAAGGTCATGGCTCAATAACGCCAGCTCGGCCTGATGAATGCTCACCGTGGGGCCGACCAGCAGTGTCGGGCAATCAACACCGCCCAATAGTTTGGCGAAGGCCGGCAGTTGCAAGGCTTTGCTCGAATACAGCAGCACGGCGCGCGGTTTGAGGTGCTCCACCGCCAGGGCCAATTCGCCGGCCGGCAGCGGCCAGTCGAACACTTCCACCGGGCAATCGGCGCTGCTGGCCAGCCAGGCGCTGAGCCACAGATGCGGCTCCAGCGGCAAGTCGGACTGGTTGATCAGCAGCAGCGGCGCACCGTGCAATTGCCGATTGTTGTGGTAAATGCGCGCGCCGAACTTGCTGCGCAGCCACGACAGGAAAAACACCCGCTCCATCTGCGCGCCGAACTGGCCCTGCCAGCGTTGCTCCAATTCCTGGATCAGCGGTAGCAGCAGTTGCTCGCACAAGGTGCGCGGCGGGTATAGCGCCATGGCCTGGTTAAAGGCATCGTCGACCCGGCGCTCGGCCAAGTCGCTGATGGCCTGCACCAATGTCTGGCGCAGACTCTGCCATTCGTTGGCAACGCTGTCGGGGGTGATCTGGGCGGAGTCGATCAGGTTTTTCACCTGGCTGACCGGCACGCCGCGATTAAGCCAGGTCAGGATGGTGTGGATACGTTGCACATGCTCGGCACTGAAGAGCCGATGCCCCTTGGGCGTGCGCTGCGGCACGATCAAACCGTAACGGCGTTCCCAGGCGCGCAGGGTCACGGCGTTGACGCCGGTCTGGCGCGCCACTTCACGGATCGGCAGCCAGCCGTCTTCAAGGGCTTGGGCGATGTCTTCGCCGGGTTCGTCTTGGAGGACGGCGTTCATGACGCTTTTCATGGGTTAGATCGCATTTCGCAGGCTGAGATTTTCCGGGTGCGGCTGCAAGTACGCCTGCTGCGCAATGTAGCGGTCCGGGTGTTGACGAAAGTGGTGCTTGAGCAACGTCAGCGGCACCACCAGCGGCACGATGCCGTGGCGGTATTGGCCGATGACGGTCTGCATTTCATGTTTGTCGTCGGCGCTGATCACCTGTTTCAGGTAGCCGCTGATGTGCTGCAGCACATTGCTGTGGGTGCCGCGGGTGGCGCATTTTTTCAGGCCGGTCATCAACTCAGTGAAGTAAACGCTGGCCAGCTCATCCAGCTCGGTACTTTTATCCATCGTGCCCAACAGGTGACCGAGGCTTTTGTAGTGCTGCGGGCTGTGAGCCATCAGCAAGTACTTGTACCGAGAATGAAAGGCCAGCAAGCGATGACGGCTCAAACCTTCGGCCAGCAGTGCTTGCCAGCTGGCATAGACGAATACGCGGGTGAGGAAGTTTTCCCGCAGGACCGGGTCATTCAAGCGACCGTCTTCTTCCACCGGCAAGTTGGGGTGGCGCGCGCAAAACGCCTGGGCATAGATGCCGCGACCGCCGCCATCCACCGGTGTGCCATTCTCGCGATACACCTTGACCCGCTCCAGGCCACAGGACGGGGACTTCTGCATAAAGATGTAACCGCACAGGTCGGTATGCTCGCGCGCCATCTGCCGGCCGTAATCGTCCAGCGGCTGGGTCACGTTGAGGGCACGGTTCACCGTGCCGACGGCTTGCGGCTGGGCAGGGTCGCCCACCAGACGGATCGGTTCACGGGGGATGCCCAGGCCGATGGCGACTTCCGGGCACAGCGGCACAAAGTCGAAATAATCGGCCAGGGTCTGGCAGCAGAGCAGGGATTGTTTATGTCCGCCATTGAAGCGCACGTTCTCGCCCAGCAGGCAGGCGCTGATGGCGATCTTCGGTTTGGTGATGCTGGACATGAACAAACCTCTGCAAAATTCCTATACAAACAAGAGTGCCTGTACAACTAAATCTCATCATAGGTTTGATGCTGTACAAGTCAAATCATTTGTATAAGTTTTTGCGCTGAGATTATTGCCAGCCGATTTTCCACGCCTCGGCGTCTTGCAGGGTTTGCCACGGCAGGCGTTCACCCCGGCGCGTCATGACCGCTTGCAGCTCGATTTCCAACACGGTGCCTTCTTCGTCACGAAACAGTTCGGTGACCAGAAAATGCTTTTCCTTGTTTTGGGGGTGTGCTGCTGTCCACTTCGACAGCAGCAATTTGGCCGGGTTGATGCGATTCATTGCAGATGCTCGATCAGCCGTCGCGCTGCTTCTTGCCCGCTGAGCCAGGCGCCTTCCACACGGCCGGACAAGCACCAGTCACCGCATACGTACAAGCCTAGGTCGGCATCGGCGAGCACGCCGAATTCATGGGCGCTGGACGGTCGCGCGTACAGCCAGCGATGCGCCACGCTGAACGACGGTGCGGGCATGGCGCTGTGCAGCAGTTCGGCGAACGCGCCGTGCAGGTATTCGGTGACCGCTTCTTTGGACAGGTCCAGATGAGCCTTGCTCCACGCGCTGGTGGCGTGCAGCACCCAGGTGTCGAGGGTGGTGTCGCGCCCGGGCTTGCTGCGGTTACGCGCCAGCCAATCGAGGGGGCTGTCCTGTACGAAGCAGCCCTCCATTGGGGTGTCCAGCGGGGTGTCGAAGGCCAGGGCCACGGCCCAGGTAGGGTCCATTTTCACACCGGCGGCGACGCCCGCCAGTTTGGGCGCGGCTGCCAGCAGGGCAGTGGCCTGGGGCGCGGGCGTGGCGATGATGACATGGCTGAACGGCCCGTGATTGCCGCCGTCGGCGTCCTGCAGGTTCCAATGATGTTTGCCTTGGAACACCTCGGTGATGCGGCAGCCGAATTGCACCGGCAAATCATCCAGCAATGCGCGGGTGATCGCACTCATACGCGGTGTACCGACCCAGCGCACCTGTTCATCGGGTGAGGGAGTGAGCTGGCCGGACTTGAATTGATAAAGCTGCGGTTGCCACTGATCGACCACGCCCTGCGTCTGCCAGCGTTGCACCTCGGTGGCGAAGCGCCGGTCGCGGGCGGTGAAGTACTGGGCGCCCATGTCGAGCGCGCCAGCATCGCTGCGTTTGCTGGACATGCGTCCGCCGCTGCCGCGGCTTTTATCGAAGAGTTGTACAGGGTGCCCGGCCTCTTTTAACGCTCGGGCGGCGGAAAGTCCGGCGATGCCGGTACCAATAATCGCGATGGGTAGAGTCATGGTGGGCCTCATTTACCGTTGGGTACAGGCTACGCCGAGACCAATAGCTGTACAATATTGTTTTTTGGTATAAGTTTTGGCGTACCTGAACCGTTGGCGTGGCCTATGGTTAACCCTACGCCACGCCCGACTTCGAATTGATCCCTGCTTATAAAATAGACCAGTGATCGGCGGCGAACGTTACATGAGGAGCGTCCCATGCATATTTTGCTGACCGGCGGTACCGGCTTGATCGGTCGCCAACTCTGCCAACACTGGCTGGCCCAGGGTCATCGTCTGACCGTGTGGAGCCGTCATCCTGAGGAAGTGGCGTCGCTGTGCGGCGCGCAAGTACTGGGCGTTGCGCGCCTGGAAGAGGTGATCGGCGCGGTGGATGCGGTGGTCAACCTGGCCGGCGCGCCCATCGCCGACCGCCCCTGGACTCACAAGCGCAAGGCGCTGTTGTGGAGCAGCCGCATCAGTCTTACCGAAACCTTGCTGGCCTGGCTCGAAGGCCTTGAGCAGAAACCGGCAGTGCTGGTGTCCGGTTCGGCGGTGGGTTGGTACGGCGACGGCGGCGAGCGCGAATTGACCGAAGCCAGTGGCCCGGTGCAGGACGATTTCCCCAGCCAGCTGTGCATCGCCTGGGAAGAAACCGCCCAACGCGCCGAAGCCCTGGGTATCCGCGTGGTACTGGTGCGCACTGGTCTGGTACTGGCTGCCGAGGGCGGCTTTTTGTCGCGGTTGCTGCTGCCGTTCAAACTGGGGCTGGGCGGGCCTATCGGCAATGGCCGCCAGTGGATGCCGTGGGTGCATATCCAGGATCAAATTGCCCTGATTGATTTTCTTCTGCACAAGCAAGACGCCAACGGTCCTTATAATGCGTGCGCGCCGCACCCGGTGCGTAACCGCGAGTTCGCCAAGACCCTGGGCCAAGTGTTGCATCGCCCGGCATTTATGCCCATGCCGGCCTTCGCGTTGAAGGTGGGGCTGGGCGAGTTGTCGGGGTTGTTGTTGGGCGGCCAAAAGGCCGTACCGGAACGTTTGCTGGCGGCCGGTTTCACTTTCCAGTTCACTGAGTTGCGTGCGGCTCTGGACGACTTGTCCACCCGCCTCTAGAGATAGGATGTTGCATGACGGATCACGCGTTGTTACTGGTCAACCTGGGTTCACCGGCGTCCACTTCGGTGGCCGATGTGCGCAGCTACCTCAATCAGTTTTTGATGGACCCTTATGTGATCGACTTGCCATGGCCGGTGCGACGCCTGCTGGTGTCGCTGATCCTGATCAAGCGCCCAGAGCAGTCGGCCCATGCCTATGCATCGATCTGGTGGGACGAGGGCTCGCCGTTGGTGGTGCTCAGCCGTCGCCTGCAAGCGCAAATGACCGCGCAGTGGACCCAAGGCCCGGTGGAGTTGGCGATGCGTTACGGCGAGCCCTCCCTGGAAACCACCCTGACGCGCCTGGCCGCCCAGGGCATCCGCAAAGTCACGCTGGCGCCGTTGTACCCGCAGTTTGCCGACAGCACCGTGACCACGGTGATCGAAGAGGCCCAGCGCGTGGTGCGTGATAAGAAACTGGATGTGCAGTTTTCGATCCTGCAGCCGTTCTACGATCAGCCGGAGTACATCGACGCATTGGCGGCGAGCGCGCGCCGCTATGTGGAACAGGATTACGATCACCTGCTGCTGAGTTTCCACGGCTTGCCCGAGCGGCACCTGACCAAGCTCGACCCCACCGGCCAGCATTGCTTCAAGGATGCCGACTGCTGCAAGAATGCCTCGCCTGAGGTGCTCGCCACCTGCTATCGCGCACAGTGCTTCAGTGTCGCCCGTGATTTCGCTGCGCGGCTGGGCTTGCCCGAGGGCAAGTGGTCGGTGGCGTTCCAGTCGCGGCTGGGGCGCGCGAAATGGATCGAACCCTACACCGAGGCCCGCCTGGAGGCGCTGGCCCAGCAAGGTGTGAAAAAACTGCTGGTGATGTGCCCGGCGTTCGTCGCCGATTGCATCGAGACCCTGGAAGAGATCGGCGACCGCGGCCGCGAGCAATTCCGCGAGGCCGGGGGCGAGGACCTGATATTGGTGCCGTGCCTGAACGATGACCCGCAGTGGGCGGCGGCGCTCAATACCCTGTGCGAGCGCGCGCCGCAGCAACTGTAGGCGCGTTACAGATTGAGGGTCAGGCTGACCGTGAGGTTGCGCGGTTCGCCGGGGTTGACCCAGTAATTGCTGTAGGAGCGCTCGTAGTACTTTTCATCGAACAGGTTGTTGAGGTTCAGGCCCACCGTCACGTTTTGCGTGGCCTTGTAATGGGCCAGCAAATCGACGGTGTGGTAGGCGGGCAGTTCAAAGCTACCGCCGGCCTCACCCGAGCGATCCCCCACATAGGTGAACGCTGCGCCCACATCCGAGCCGCGCAAGGCGCCATCCTGGAATTCATACACCCCCAATAGACTGCCGCTGCGCTTGGCCACGCCGAGAATGCGGCTGCCCGTGGGAATGGTTTTGTCACCCTTGGTCACTTCGGCGTCGATATAGGCCAAGGCGCCGATCACGCGCACCGCGTCGGTCACTTGCCCGCTCAGTTGCAGGTCGAAACCCTGGCTGCGAGCCTTGCCCATGGCGCGATTGGTGTTGGTGGCCGGGTCCAGGGCCAGCACGTTTTCCTTTTCGATATGGAACGCGGCCAGGGTGGCGCTGAGGCGGTCGTCGAACAGTTCGCTCTTGATCCCCACTTCATAACCCACGCCTTCTTCAGGCTTGAAGGTTTTGCCCGTGGCGTCCAGGCCGCTATTGGGCTTGAACGAGGTTGAAGCGTTGGCGAACACGCCGAGTTCGGGCGTGAGCTGGTAAAGCAGCCCGGCGCGCTGGGTGAGGGCGTCGTGGGTTTGTCGACTGGTTGGGGCGTTACGAGTGAAGTCGTCGAGGGTTTGTTCGAAGTGCTCGAAGCGCGCGCCAATCATGCCGCGCAGGCGGTCGGTGAAAATGATCTGGTCCTGCAGGTTCAACGCGTGGCTTTTAGTCTGCTCGAAGAAGTCAGTGCCGGAGTGAGCGCCATTGGGTTTGGGTTGGCCGTAGACCGGGTTGTAGAGGTCGATGGGGTAGCTGCCCGCGATCGCAGTCACGCGTTCGCTCTTGCGGTAGTCCTCGTATTCAGTGCCCACCAGCAATTCGTGCTGCCAACTGCCGATGTCGAACAGGCCACGCAGTTCCAGCTGGGTGATGCTGTCATGCCAGCCCATGGAGCGCTCGCGGTAACGGCGATTGAGGGTATGACCGTCGGCATTCAGCGCCCGGTTTTCCGAAGCATCGCCCCATAGGCTGCCTTGTTTGTAGTGGCTGGCCAGGCGCAGTTTCCAGGCGTCGTTGAGGTGATGTTCGAGGGTCGCTTGCAGGCGGTTGTTGTGGTTGTCGATATCGCCGTCGTTGGGTTCGCCGAGGAACGTGCGGCGCGATACGCCGGGAGCGTCGACGATGCCGCGGTCGAAGGTAGAGCTGTGGCGCACGAATTCACTTTCCACCAGCAGGGTGGTGTCCGGGTCCAATTGCCAGCTGAACGACGGCGCGACAAACACCCGCTTGCTGCCGACGTGATCGCGGAAACTGTGGTTGTCTTCCACCGCCAGGTTGACCCTCGACAGCACGTTGCCTTCGCTATCCAGTGGGGTGTTGACGTCCAGTGCGGTGCGATAACGATCCCAACTGCCTGCGCTGGCTTGCAGGGTGGTGAAGGCTTCGGGTTGAGGTTTTTTGGTGACGATATTCACCGTGCCGCCGGGATCGCCGCGCCCGTAGAGGCTGGCGGCAGGGCCCTTGAGCACCTCGATGCGTTCGATATTGGCGGTGTCCGGCGTGCTCGGGTAGCCACGGTTGGCGCTGAAGCCGTCCTGGTAGAACTCCGACGTAGTGAAACCGCGCACGCTGTATTCGTACAGGGTCAGGCCGCCGAAGTTGTTTTGCTTGGACACCCCGCCGGCGAATTCCAGCGCGCGTTCCACGTTGGTACTGCCCAGGTCTTTGAGCACCGTGGCGGGAATCACGCTGATGGACTGTGGGATGTCACGCAGAGCCGTGTCGGTTTTGGTCGCGCTGGCGGATCGGGTGGCGCGGTAGCCCGTGACCGGGCCGGTGGCGGATTCATAAGCGTCGGTCGTGACGCTGATAGCTTCCAGTTCCAGGCGGTTGTCTTCGGCGAAGGCAGGGTCCAGCAGCAATCCTAGGGCCAGACCGGCCATGGGAGCGATTTTTCGAGACGGCATGAGAGAGCGTTCCAATGATTTAATTGAAACAATATAACATGCCCAATGAGAATGAATCGCTATGAGATGTCAGCTGGCAAGTGCCCGCGAACGGGCACCTGGGGGCGGCCGGTTATTCCTCTTCTTTTACCGGGGCTGGCGGTGGGCGCAGGCCGATCTCGGCTGACAACTTGATCTCTTTGCCATTGCGCATGACCTGAATTGCGACTTTATCCGTCGGTTTGATTCGCGCCACTTGGTTCATCGACTTGCGTCCATCGCCGGCCGGTTCTCCGTTGATGCTCAGAATCACGTCACCCAATTGCAGGCCGGCCTTCTGCGCCGGGCCATCGCGGAAGATCCCCGCCACCACGATGCCTGGGCGCCCAGTCAGGCCGAACGACTCGGCCAACTCTTTGGTCAACGGCTGCACTTCGATGCCCAGCCAGCCGCGAATTACTTGGCCGTGCTCGATGATCGACTTCATCACTTCCATCGCCAGCTTCACCGGGATCGCAAATCCGATGCCTTGCGAGCCGCCGGACTTGGAGAAAATCGCCGTGTTGATGCCGGTCAGGTTGCCATTGGCATCCACCAGGGCGCCGCCTGAGTTGCCCGGGTTGATCGCGGCATCGGTCTGGATAAAGTCTTCGTAGCTGTTAAGACCTAACTGGTTACGCCCGGTGGCACTGATGATGCCCATGGTCACCGTCTGGCCAACCCCGAACGGGTTGCCGATGGCCAGTGCGACATCACCCACGCGCAAGCCGTCGGAACGACCGAGGGTGATCGACGGCAGGTTCTTCAAGTCGATCTTCAGCACCGCCAGGTCCGTTTCCGGATCACTGCCCACCACACGGGCCAGGGTTTCGCGGCCGTCACGCAGGGCCACCACAATCTGATCGGCGCCACTGGTCACATGGTTGTTGGTGAGGATGTAGCCCTCAGGGCTCATGATCACCCCGGAACCCAGGCTGGACTCCATGCGCCGCTGCTTGGGCCCGTTGTCACCGAAATAGCGGCGGAACTGCGGGTCTTCAAACAGCGGATGCGCCGGTTTGTTGATGACTTTGGTGGTGTATAGGTTGACCACCGCTGGGGCGGCGATTACCACTGCGTCGGCGTAGGTCACCGGGCCTTGCACCACCGTGGTGGTCTGGGGGGCCTGTTGCAGGTTCACATCAAGGCTGGGTAAGCCCACCCACTGGGGGAAACGCTGAATGATCAGCATCGCGATCAGCACGCCGGCCAGCAATGGCCATCCAAAAAAACGCAGCGCCTTGAGCATCAAGTAAGTCCTGACAGGTTGCAGGGGGCGGGGGAGCGCCCATAATGTCGCGCATTATACGAGGCTGAGCGCGCCTCTGAACGGGATATTTAGGAGACTTTCATGGCCGTCCCCCTTACCACCCTCGTCGAGGAAGCGGACCGCTACCTCGGCAGTGCAAAAATTGCCGATTACTGCCCCAACGGCCTGCAGGTCGAGGGTCGTCCGCAGGTGATGCGCATCGTCAGCGGCGTGACTGCCAGCCAGGCGCTGCTGGACGCCGCCGTCGAAGCCCAGGCCGACCTGGTACTGGTGCACCACGGTTATTTCTGGAAAGGCGAAAACCCGTGCATCACCGGCATGAAGCAGCGTCGCCTGAAAACCCTGCTCAAGCACGACATCAGCCTGCTGGCCTACCACCTGCCGCTGGACCTGCACCCCGACGTCGGCAATAACGTGCAGCTGGCGCGCCAGTTGGATATCACCGTCGAAGGCCCGCTGGACCCGGACAACCTCAAGGTCGTCGGCCTGGTGGGCTCCCTCGCCGAGCCGCTATCCCCCCGCGATTTCGCTCGCCGCGTGCAGGACGTCATGGGCCGCGAGCCTTTGCTGATCGAAGGCAGCGAGATGATCCGGCGCGTCGGCTGGTGCACTGGTGGCGGCCAGGGCTATATCGACCAGGCGATTGCCGCCGGTGTCGATCTGTTTCTCAGTGGCGAAGCCTCCGAGCAGACCTTCCACAGCGCCCGCGAAAACGACATCAGTTTCATCGCCGCCGGCCATCACGCCACCGAGCGCTACGGTGTGCAGGCGCTGGGCGATTACCTGGCGCGGCGCTTTGCCCTGGAACATCTATTCATTGATTGCCCCAACCCGATCTGAACCACAACGCTGACCCGGATGGGGGAGGGGATGCCTGCTTTCACACAAACCTGACGGCATATTCATATATCGTTTCGGTCTAGCTGGCGCCCTAAATAGAAGAAGTTGCTGTGCTAGCATGCCTCGCTCGAACACGGCCCGCTGGCCGTCCATAAGATCGTTTTTCCGTGAGTAACCATGGTCGACAAACTGACGCATCTGAAACAGCTGGAGGCGGAAAGCATCCACATCATCCGCGAGGTCGCCGCCGAGTTCGACAACCCGGTGATGCTCTACTCGATCGGTAAAGACTCTGCCGTGATGCTGCACCTGGCACGCAAGGCGTTTTTTCCGGGCAAGCTGCCCTTCCCGGTGATGCACGTCGACACCCGCTGGAAATTCCAGGAGATGTACAAGTTCCGCGACAAGATGGTCGAAGAACTGGGCCTGGACCTGATCACCCACGTCAACCCGGACGGTGTGGCGCAGGGCATCAACCCATTCACCCACGGCAGCGCCAAGCACACCGACATCATGAAGACCGAGGGCCTCAAGCAGGCTCTGGACAAGTATGGTTTCGACGCAGCATTCGGCGGCGCCCGTCGCGATGAAGAGAAATCCCGCGCCAAAGAGCGTGTGTACTCGTTCCGCGACAGCAAACACCGCTGGGACCCGAAGAACCAGCGTCCGGAGCTGTGGAACGTCTACAACGGCAACGTCAACAAGGGCGAGTCGATCCGCGTGTTCCCGCTGTCCAACTGGACCGAGCTGGACATCTGGCAGTACATCTACCTCGAAGGCATCCCGATCGTGCCGCTGTACTTCGCTGCTGAACGTGAAGTGATCGAGAAGAACGGCACGTTGATCATGATCGACGACGACCGCATCCTCGAACATTTGTCCGACGAAGACAAAGCCCGCATCGTCAAAAAGAAAGTACGTTTCCGTACCCTTGGCTGCTACCCGTTGACGGGCGCGGTGGAGTCCGAAGCCGAGACGCTGACGGACATCATTCAGGAAATGCTCCTGACGCGAACTTCCGAGCGCCAGGGCCGGGTCATCGACCATGATGGCGCCGGCTCTATGGAAGATAAAAAACGTCAGGGGTACTTTTAAGTTTCGAGTTACAAGCGGCAAGCTGCA
Source organism: Pseudomonas sp. efr-133-TYG-23 (assembly GCF_030209215.1). Classification (NCBI taxonomy): domain Bacteria; kingdom Pseudomonadati; phylum Pseudomonadota; class Gammaproteobacteria; order Pseudomonadales; family Pseudomonadaceae; genus Pseudomonas; species Pseudomonas sp. efr-133-TYG-23. The sequence continues at coordinate 75,643 of NZ_JARVSL010000039.1, forward strand.
AGTTAAAGGCGGTATGCGTAATTTGGCGGTTTGGTGCTTGCAGCCGGTTGTTGCGAGCCGCTATCGAGTGACTCGTAATGGACTTCGAGAAGTTGGTCGTTTGGCAGAGAAGCAAATGTTTAGCGGTGGGAGTCTACCGGGAGTTGGCGCAATGCAGGGATCTTGGTTTTAAGGACCAGATTACTCGCTCTGCACTTTCGGTGCCCTCTAATATTGCTGAGGGTATGGAGCGTCGCAGTGCTAAAGAAAAGGCGCGTTTTCTTTGGATAGCGAAGGCTTCTTGTGGTGAGTTACGGACACAGATTCTCATCGGTCGCGACATTGCTTACATCGCCCGCCCGCTGGCTGAAAACTGGATTACAGAAACTCGCGAGCTCTCAAAAATGCTCTGCGGCCTGATCAACAAAATTTCTGACTAGCTGTACGCCGACAAGCTTGCCGCTTGAAGCTTACAGCTCGGAGCTTGAACCCAATGAGCCATCAATCTGATTTGATCAGCGAGGACATCCTCGCCTACCTGGGCCAGCACGAGCGCAAGGAAATGTTGCGCTTCCTGACCTGTGGCAACGTCGACGACGGCAAGAGCACCCTGATCGGGCGCCTGCTGCACGACTCCAAGATGATCTACGAAGATCACCTGGAAGCTATTACCCGCGATTCGAAGAAGTCCGGCACCACCGGTGACGACATCGACCTGGCCTTGCTGGTCGACGGCTTGCAGGCCGAGCGTGAGCAGGGCATCACCATTGATGTGGCCTATCGCTACTTCTCCACCGCCAAGCGCAAATTCATCATCGCCGACACACCCGGCCATGAGCAGTACACCCGCAACATGGCCACCGGTGCGTCCACCTGTGACCTGGCGATCATCCTGATCGACGCACGCTACGGTGTGCAGACCCAGACCCGTCGCCACAGCTATATCGCCTCGTTGCTGGGCATCAAGCACATCGTGATTGCCGTCAACAAGATGGACATCAACGGCTTCGACCAAAGCGTGTTCGAGGCGATCAAGGCCGATTACCTGAAGTTCGCCGAAGGCATCGCGTTCAAGCCGAGCACCATGGCGTTCGTGCCGATGTCGGCGCTCAAGGGCGACAACGTGGTCAACAAGAGCGAGCGTTCGCCTTGGTACACCGGCCAGTCGTTGATGGAGATCCTCGAAACCGTCGAGATCGCCAACGACCGCAACTACACCGACCTGCGTTTCCCGGTGCAGTACGTCAACCGTCCGAACCTGAACTTCCGTGGGTTTGCCGGCACCCTGGCCAGCGGCATCGTGCACAAGGGCGACGAAGTCGTGGTGCTGCCGTCGGGCAAGAGCAGTCGCGTCAAATCCATCGTCACGTTTGAAGGTGAGCTGGAACACGCCGGCCCAGGCCAGGCTGTGACCCTGACCATGGAAGACGAAATCGATATCTCCCGTGGCGACTTGCTGGTGCATGCCGATAACGTGCCGCAAGTGGCCGACGCGTTCGACGCCATGCTGGTGTGGATGGCCGAAGAGCCGATGCTGCCGGGTAAGAAATACGACATCAAGCGCGCCACCAGCTATGTGCCCGGTTCCATTACCAGCATCGTGCACCGCGTGGACGTGAACACCCTGGCCGAAGGCCCGGCGAGTTCGTTGCAGTTGAATGAGATCGGCCGGGTCAAGGTGAGCCTCGACGCCGCCATCGCGCTGGACGGTTACGACAGCAACCGCACCACTGGCGCCTTTATCGTCATCGATCGCCTGACCAATGGCACCGTGGCGGCCGGCATGATCATCGCGCCGCCGGTCAGCCATGGCAGTGCATCGCACCACGGCAAGTTGGCCCATGTGGCAACCGAAGAGCGCGCCATACGCTTCGGCCAGCAACCGGCTACCGTGTTGTTCAGCGGTTTGTCGGGCGCCGGTAAGAGCACCCTGGCCTATGCGGTCGAGCGCAAGCTGTTCGATATGGGCCGCGCGGTATTCGTGCTGGATGGCCAAAACCTGCGTCACGACCTCAACAAAGGGCTACCGCAGGATCGCGCCGGGCGTACTGAAAACTGGCGGCGCGCGGCTCACGTTGCGCGTCAGTTCAACGAAGCCGGGCTGTTGACCCTGGCCGCGTTCGTCGCACCGGATGCCGAAGGTCGCGAGCAGGCCAAGGCGCTGATTGGCAGCGATCGCCTGTTGACGGTCTACGTGCAAGCATCGCCGCTGGTGTGCGCCGAGCGTGACCCGCAAGGTCTGTACGCCGCCGGTGGGGATAACATCCCGGGCGAATCCTTCCCATACGACGTGCCGTTGAACGCCGATCTGGTAATCGATACCCAGGCCCTATCGCTGGAAGAGAGCGTCAAGCAAGTGCTGGAGCTGTTGCGCCAGCGCGGCGCGATCTAAGCTTCGCGCAATCAAATGTGGGAGGGGGCTTGCCCCCGATAGCGATGTACCAGTGACAGATGTACTGACTGACACACTGCTATCGAGGGCAAGCCCTCTCCCACCTTTTGATTATCGTTTGTCTGGGAAGTCTTTATGTAGCTTGTCCAGTAACCCATCCTTCTCTTCCCACAGCTGATTGATCCACCCCTGGAACGCCAGCCGATACTCCCCATCCTGCTCATAATTCCTGCCGATAAACTCGACCGGGATCTGCACCTCGTCAAACTGCACCACCACGTCCTTCACCTTCCCGCATAGCAAATCCCAGTACCCAGGGCGCCCTGCGGGGTAGTGAATGGTCACGTTCACCAGTGACTTCAATTGCTCGCCCATGGCATCCAGTACAAACGCGATACCGCCGGCCTTGGGTTTGAGCAGGTAGCGAAACGGCGAGTTCTGCTGTGCGTGTTTGGCCGGCGTAAACCGCGTGCCTTCGGCGAAGTTGAAGATGCCCACCGGGTTGTCGCGAAATTTCGCACAGGTCTTGCGAGTGGTTTCCAGATCCTTGCCTTTCTTCTCCGGGTGTTTTTCCAGGTAGGCCTTGGTGTAACGCTTCATGAATGGAAAGCCCAGGGCCCACCACGCCAGTCCAATCACCGGCACCCAAATCAGTTCCTGTTTGAGGAAGAACTTCAGTGGGCGAATCCGACGATTGAGCACGTATTGCAGCACCATGATGTCGACCCAGCTCTGGTGGTTGCTGGTCACCAGATAGGAATGCTGATAATCCAGGCCTTCAAGGCCCTTCACATGCCAGCGCGTGCGCTGAACCAGGTTCATCCAACCCTTGTTGTTGGTCACCCAGGCCTCATGGGTGTGGTTCATCAGCCATTCGCTGAACCCCTTGGCGAAGGGCAGGGCCTTGAACAGCGCCACGACAAACAGGAACGAACACAACAGGATGGTGTTCAGCGCCAGCAACAGCGAGGCGATCACCCCGCGTACGGCGGCAGGTAGAAAATCCAGCATTTAGATATCCATAGGTCGATTGGCGGCTTGGATCGCGGTCAGCGCGATGGTGTACACGATGTCGTCGACCTGGGCGCCGCGCGGCAGGTCGTTGACCGGTTTGCGCAGGCCCTGAAGCATCGGCCCCAGGCTTACGCAGTCGGCGCTGCGCTGCACCGCTTTGTGGGTGGTGTTGCCGGTGTTCAGGTCCGGGAATACAAACACCGTAGCCTTGCCAGCGACCGGGCTGTTAGGTGCCAGTTGGCGGGCCACGGTTTCATTGGCGGCGGCGTCGTATTGCAGCGGGCCGTCGATCAGCAGTGAACTCTGTTGCTCGTGGGCGAGCAGCGTGGCTTCGCGGACTTTCTCGACTTCTTCGCCGCTGGCCGAATCGCCGCTGGAGTAACTGATCATCGCCACCCGTGGCGTGATGCCGAACGCCTGCGCCGAGTCGGCGCTCTGCAGGGCGATTTCCGCCAGTTCGGCGGCGCTCGGGTGCGGGTTCATCACACAGTCGCCGTACACCAACACCTGCTCGGGAAACAGCATGAAGAACACCGACGACACCAGCGTGCAACCTGGTGCGGTTTTAATCAGTTGCAAGGCCGGGCGGATGGTATTGGCGGTGGAGTGGATGACGCCGGACACCAGCCCGTCGACTTCATCCAGGGCCAGCATCATGGTGGCGATCACCACGGTGTCTTCCAATTGCTGCTCGGCCATCGGCGCATTGAGACTCTTGCTCTTGCGCAGCGCCACCATGGGTTCGACGTAACGCTCTCGGATCAGGTCCGGGTCGAGAATCTCCAGCCCTTCGGGCAGCTCGATGCCTTGGGCGCGGGCCACGGCTTCCACATCCGCCGGTTTGGCCAACAGCACGCAGCGCGCAATGCCTCGGGCCTGGCAGATAGCGGCGGCCTGTACGGTCAGCGGTTCGCTGCCTTCGGGCAAAACGATGCGCTTGTTGGCGGCCTGGGCACGCTGGATCAATTGGTAGCGGAACACCGCCGGCGACAGGCGCATCTCCCGCGGCGTGCCGCAGCGTTGGTGCAGCCAACGCGCATCGAGATGGCTGGCGACGAAATCGGTAATGATCTCGGCGCGCTCGCGGTCATCGATGGGGATTTCCTTGTTCAGGTTGTTGAGCAGGTTGGCGGTTTCGTAGGAGCCGGTACTCACCGACAGCACCGGCAGCCCGGCCTGGAAGGCGCCGCGGCACAGGTCCATGATGCGCGGGTCGGGCAGGGTGTCGCTGGTCAGCAGCAACCCGGCCAGGGGTACGCCGTTGATGGCGGCCAGGCTGACGGCCAGGATAATGTCGTCGCGGTCGCCGGGGGTCACCACCAACACGCCGGGCTTGAGCAGTTCCACGGTGTTACGCATGGTGCGGGCGCAGATGATGATGCGAGTCATGCGCCGGGTTTCGTAATCGCCGGCGTTGAGGATCTGCGCACCCATCAGGTCGGCGACGTCGCGGGTGCGTGGCGCGTTAAGTTCTGGCTGATAGGGAATGCAGCCCAGCAGACGGAAATCACCGCTGCGCAACAACGGCGAATGCTCCTTCAGGCGTGCCGAGAAGGCCTCCATGCTTTCATCGGTGCGTACTTTGTTGAGGATCACCCCCAGCACTTTCGGGTCTTTCGGCCCGCCGAACAGTTGCGCCTGCAACTCCACGCGGCCGGACAGCTCGGTGAGCACTTCGTTTTCCGGGGCGGACACCAGGATCACTTCCGCATCGAGGCTCTTGGCCAGGTGCAGGTTGACCCGTGCGGCATAGCTGGCGCTACGGGTCGGCACCATGCCCTCGACGATGAGCACATCCTTGCCCACGGCGGCCTGCTGATACAGCGTGATGATTTCTTCCAGCAGCTCATCGAGCTGGCCGTCGCCGAGCATCCGCTCTACGTGGGCAAGGCCCAACGGCTGTGGCGGCTTGAGGCCGTGGGTGCGCGCCACCAGTTCGGTGGAGCGTTCGGGGCCGGTGTCGCCGGGGTGGGGCTGGGCAATTGGCTTGAAGAAGCCGACTTTCAGTCCGGCTCGTTCGAGGGTGCGCACCAGCCCGAGGCTGATGGAGGTCAGACCCACACCAAAATCGGTGGGCGCGATAAAAAAAGTCTGCATGCGAATTCTCTGGAGGTGCATGGCTTCGGTGGCGCTCTATGACTGAGGGCCTGCCGGGAATCAGGTGCCAAGGTTATCGCTATTCGCGGGCTTGCGCACACCAGCCGCAGGCAAAGCGTTGGCCTATTTTTTCACTGCGTTGCCGCGGGGCCAGCACCCAGGCGCGGGATTGCCAAGGCGGCTGGTGGCGCAGGTGCTGGGTGTGGCCGCAGGACAGCTCGGCCACCCAGTGCGCGCTGTCGTCCTGATGGAACGCGACGATGTAGGATGCCGTTGATCGGCCCCGTCCGTCCGGGTTCTGTTCGCTTTCGGGCAAATCCTTGTTTAGACTTGTCCGTTCTTCATTCTTATGCAAAAGGTCTCGCCCCATGACGATCGCCGCTAACAAGGCTGTCTCCATCGACTATACCCTCACCAACGACGCTGGTGAGGTCATCGACAGCTCAGCCGGCGGCGCGCCGCTGGTCTACCTGCATGGCGCAGGCAACATCATTCCTGGCCTGGAAAAGGCCCTGGAAGGCAAAGTAGTTGGTGATGAGCTGACCGTTGCCGTGGAACCTGAAGATGCCTACGGCGAATATTCCGCCGAACTGGTCAGCACCCTGAACCGCAGCATGTTCGAAGGTGTTGATGAGTTGGAAGTGGGCATGCAGTTCCACGCTTCGGCGCCGGACGGCCAAATGCAGATCGTCACTATCCGTGATCTGGACGGCGACGACGTTACCGTCGACGGCAACCATCCCCTGGCTGGCCAGCGCCTGAACTTCCAAGTGAAGATCGTTGACATCCGCGACGCTTCCCAGGAAGAAGTGGCCCACGGCCACGTCCATGGTGAAGGCGGTCATCACCATTGATCGTGGTTTGATCAATAGGTAGCAAAACGCCCCGACTGGTTCGGGGCGTTTTTTTGCCTGCATTTTTTGGTTGACCGGTTTCCAGTGGTGAGCGGGCTTTTTGTGGTGAGCGGGCTTGCCCCGCGCCGGGGCGCGAAGCGGCCCTAAAACCTGAGATTGGGTTCTGTCTGGAGGAACGCGTTGAATGTATTGGGGCTGCTGCGCAGCCCAGCGCGGGGCAAGCCCGCTCATCACAAAAAAACCGCACATCCCGCAGGGGGGGATTTTCAGGCCCCAACAAAAATGCCCCGGACCTTTCGGTACGGGGCATTTCTTAACTGTTACGCAACCTGGGTTGCGTTGCAGTTGTTACCACTTAGGCTGCTGCAGCAACGCTCAGAGCCTTGATGTGGCCATTCAGGCGGCTCTTATGACGAGCGGCCTTGTTCTTGTGGATGATGCCTTTATCGGCCATACGGTCGATAACTGGCACAGCCAGAACGTAAGCAGCTTGAGCTTTTTCAGCGTCTTTGGTGTCGATGGCTTTAACTACATTCTTGATGTAGGTACGAACCATGGAACGCAGGCTGGCGTTGTGGCTGCGACGCTTCTCAGCCTGTTTTGCACGTTTTTTGGCGGAAGGTGTGTTGGCCACCGTCGAGCTCCTCGAAAGACTTTTTAGGAAATAGCAAACAAAATAGGCCGCGAATCATGCCGATGACTTGATGGGTTGTCAAGGGCGGCTGATGCGAACTGCTGAGCGGTCGATCTGAAGAGGCGGGTGATTTATTTCCGGCGCTTGACCTGTAAACTCGCGAGCTTTGGCTCTGTGCTGTTGCAGGCGCGCAGTATCGCATAAGTAGGCGCACAGTTCGCCTGCTCTTTATCTATAGGCGCAAACTCTTTCGATGAATCTGCTCAAATCGCTGGCCGCCGTCAGCTCTATCACGATGATTTCCCGGGTTCTGGGGTTTGTGCGTGACACCCTGCTAGCGCGCATCTTTGGCGCCAGTATGGCCACGGATGCCTTCTTTATCGCCTTCAAATTGCCCAACCTGCTGCGGCGTATCTTTGCCGAGGGCGCCTTTTCACAGGCGTTCGTGCCGATTCTGGCGGAGTACAAGACCCAGCAGGGCGAAGAAGCGACGCGTACCTTTATCGCCTATGTTTGCGGGCTGCTCACCCTGGTACTGATGCTGGTGACTGCCCTGGGCATGCTGGCCGCTCCGTGGGTGATCTGGGCCACGGCGCCCGGCTTTGCCAACACCCCAGAAAAATTTGCGCTAACCACCGACCTGTTGCGCGTGACCTTTCCTTATATATTGCTGATCTCCCTGTCGTCCCTGGCCGGGGCGATCCTCAATACCTGGAACCGTTTCTCGGTGCCGGCCTTCGTGCCGACCCTGCTGAACGTGAGCATGATCATCTTTGCGCTGTTCCTCACGCCGTACTTCGATCCGCCGGTGATGGCGCTGGGCTGGGCGGTGCTGGCCGGCGGCCTGGCGCAATTGCTTTACCAACTGCCGCATTTGAAGAAGATCGGCATGCTGGTACTGCCGCGCCTGAACCTCAAGGACACCGGTGTTTGGCGTGTCATGCGCAATATGTTGCCGGCGATCCTTGGTGTATCGGTCAGCCAGATCTCGCTGATCATCAATACTGCATTCGCCTCCCTGCTGGTGTCCGGCTCGGTGTCGTGGATGTACTACGCCGACCGCCTGATGGAATTGCCTTCCGGGGTGCTGGGGGTGGCGCTCGGCACGATCTTGCTGCCGACCCTGGCGCGCACCTACGCCAGTAAGGATCGCCAGGAGTATTCGCGCATTCTCGATTGGGGCCTGCGCCTGTGCTTTGTGCTGGTGCTGCCCTGTTCCCTGGCGCTGGGGATTCTGGCCGAGCCGTTGACGGTCTCGTTGTTCCAATATGGTCAGTTCGACGCCCATGACGCCCAGATGACCCAGCACGCGCTGATCGCCTACTCCGTCGGCCTGCTCGGCATCATCGTGATCAAAGTGCTGGCGCCGGGCTTCTATGCTCAGCAGAACATCCGCACGCCGGTGAAAATCGCAATCTTCACCCTGATCGTCACGCAACTGCTCAATTTGCTGTTTATCGGCCCGCTGGCTCATGCCGGCTTGGCCTTGGCAATCAGTGCTGGCGCCTGCATCAATGCTGGCCTGCTGTTCTATCAACTGCGCAAGCAGCAGATGTTTCAGCCGCAGCCGGGCTGGGGGATATTCGCGATCAAATTGCTGGTGGCGGTAGGGGCGATGTCCGCCGTACTGCTTGGCTTGATGCACATAATGCCCGCCTGGGATCAGGGCCACATGCTGGAGCGCTTTATGCGACTGGGTGTGCTGGTGATCGCTGGTGTGGTGGTGTACTTCGGAATGTTGCTGCTGCAAGGTTTCCGGCTACGGGATTTCAATCGCAAGTCACTGAATTAGAGAGTTTGCCGCGATAAAACCGGTGTTTTATCGATTCGACCCATTTGGCCTGCGCTGTTGCCTGTCGTCCGGGGCAGTGTGTGGTTATAATCGACCACTTTATGAGCAAGAAGCGCGTTATGCAGCTGGTTCGAGGTCTCCACAACCTGCGCCCCCAGCATCGGGGCTGCGTCGCCACTATTGGCAACTTTGACGGTGTTCACCGTGGCCACCAGGCTATCCTGGCCAGGCTGCGCGAGCGTGCGGTCGAGTTGGGCGTGCCCAGCTGCGTGGTGATTTTTGAGCCCCAGCCGCGGGAGTTTTTCTCCCCTGAGACCGCGCCAGCTCGCCTGGCACGCCTGCGCGATAAACTGCAATTGCTGGCCGAAGAAGGTGTGGACCGCGTCCTCTGCCTGGCCTTCAACCAGCGTTTGCAAAGCCTCAGTGCCGCCGAGTTCGTCGACCGCATCCTGGTCGATGGCCTGGGTGTACAGCACCTGGAGGTCGGTGACGACTTCCGTTTCGGCTGCGATCGCGTCGGCGATTTCGAGTTTCTGCAACAGGCCGGCGTCAGCCAGGGGTTTACCGTCGAAGCTGCGCAAACCGTCGAACTGGATGGCCTGCGCGTGAGCAGTACCCAGGTGCGTAATGCCTTGGCCGCTGCCGACTTCGCGTTGGCCGAGCGTTTGCTCGGTCGCCCGTTCCGCATCGCCGGGCGGGTACTGCACGGCCAGAAGCTGGCGCGCCAATTGGGCACGCCAACCGCCAACGTGCAACTCAAGCGCCGCCGTGTGCCGCTGACCGGGGTTTATCTGGTCAGCGTCGACATCGACGGTCAATCGTGGTCCGGAGTCGCCAACATAGGCGTCAGGCCCACGGTTGCAGGTGATGGCAAGGCCCACCTGGAAGTTCATCTTTTGGATTTTGCCGGTGATCTGTATGACCGGCGTTTGACGGTGGTTTTCCACCAGAAGCTGCGTGAAGAGCAGCGTTTCGCCTCCCTTGAGGCGTTGAAAACGGCGATCAATGCGGATGTCGCCGCCGCCCGTGCACTAGCCGCACCTAGCGCCCATCGCTAACCGAAGAGCCTTAAATGACCGACTATAAAGCCACGCTAAACCTTCCGGACACCGCCTTCCCAATGAAGGCCGGCCTGCCACAGCGCGAACCGCAGATCCTGCAGCGCTGGGACAGTATTGGCCTGTACGGAAAGTTGCGCGAAATTGGCAAGGATCGTCCGAAATTCGTCCTGCACGACGGCCCTCCTTATGCCAATGGCACGATTCACATCGGTCATGCGCTGAACAAGATCCTCAAGGACATGATCATCCGTTCGAAAACCCTTTCGGGTTTCGACGCACCTTATGTTCCAGGGTGGGACTGCCACGGCCTGCCGATCGAACACAAAGTCGAAGTGACCCACGGCAAGAACCTGGGTGCCGACAAGACGCGCGAACTGTGCCGTGCGTACGCTACCGAGCAGATCGAAGGGCAGAAGTCCGAGTTTATCCGCCTGGGCGTGTTGGGCGACTGGGCCAACCCGTACAAAACCATGAACTTCAAGAACGAGGCCGGTGAAATCCGCGCCTTGGCCGAAATCGTCAAGGGCGGTTTCGTGTTCAAGGGCCTCAAGCCCGTGAACTGGTGCTTCGACTGCGGCTCGGCCCTGGCGGAAGCGGAAGTCGAGTACGAGGACAAGAAGTCCTCGACCATCGACGTAGCCTTCCCGATCGCCGACGAGGCCAAGCTGGCCGATGCGTTCGGCCTGGCCAGCCTGGCCAAGCCGGCGGCCATTGTGATCTGGACCACCACCCCGTGGACGATTCCCGCCAACCAGGCATTGAACGTGCACCCGGAATTCACCTACGCCCTGGTGGACGTCGGTGATCGCCTGCTGGTGCTGGCCGAGGAAATGGTCGAGGCCTGCCTGGCGCGCTACGAGTTGCAAGGTTCGGTGATCGCCACCACCACAGGTTCGGCGCTGGAGTTGATCAACTTCCGTCATCCGTTCTATGACCGTCTGTCGCCGGTGTACCTGGCCGATTACGTCGAGCTGGGCTCGGGTACGGGCGTGGTTCACTGCTCGCCCGCCTACGGCGTCGACGACTTTGTGATCTGCAAGAAGTACGGCCTGGTCAACGATGACATCATCAATCCAGTGCAAAGCAACGGCGTCTATGTACCGTCGCTGGAGTTCTTCGGTGGCCAATTCATCTTCAAAGCTGACAAGGCCATCATCGACAAGCTGCGCGAAGTTGGCGCGCTTATGCAGACCGCGACTATCCAGCACAGCTACATGCACTGCTGGCGCCACAAGACCCCGCTGATCTACCGCGCCACCGCACAGTGGTTTATCGGCATGGACAAACAACCGGTTGCCGGTGACACCCTGCGCAATCGCGCGCTCAAAGCCATCGAAGACACCGGTTTTATCCCGGCCTGGGGCCAGGCGCGCCTGCACTCGATGATCGCCAACCGTCCGGACTGGTGCATCTCCCGTCAGCGCAACTGGGGCGTGCCGATCCCGTTCTTCCTCAACAAGGAAAGCGGCGAGCTGCACCCGCGTACCGTCGAACTGATGGAAGAAGTGGCCCAGCGCGTTGAACAGGAAGGCATCGAAGCCTGGTTCAAACTGGACGCCGCCGAGCTGCTGGGCGACGAAGCGCCGCTGTACGACAAGATCAGCGACACCCTCGATGTCTGGTTCGACTCGGGCACCACACACTGGCACGTACTGCGCGGCTCGCATCCGATGGGCCACCAGAGCGGCCCGCGCGCCGACCTGTACCTGGAAGGCTCGGACCAACACCGTGGCTGGTTCCACTCGTCGCTGCTCACCGGTTGCGCCATCGACGACCACGCGCCGTACCGCGAACTGCTGACCCATGGTTTCACCGTCGACGAAAACGGCCGCAAGATGTCCAAGTCCCTGGGCAACGTGATCGCGCCGCAGAAAGTCAACGACACCCTGGGTGCCGACATCATGCGTCTGTGGGTGGCTTCTACCGACTATTCCGGCGAAATGGCCGTGTCGGAGCAGATCCTGCAGCGCAGCGCCGATGCCTACCGCCGTATCCGTAATACCGCACGCTTCCTGCTGTCGAACCTGAGCGGTTTCAACCCGGCCACCGACATCCTGCCGGCCGAAGACATGCTCGCCCTGGACCGTTGGGCCGTGGACCGTACCCTGTTGCTGCAACGCGAGTTGCAGGAACACTACGGCGAATACCGTTTCTGGAACGTCTACTCGAAGATCCACAACTTCTGTGTGCAGGAGTTGGGCGGTTTCTATCTCGACATCATCAAGGACCGCCAGTACACCACCGGCGCCAACAGCAAGGCGCGCCGCTCGGCGCAGACCGCGCTGTACCACATCTCCGAGGCGCTGGTGCGCTGGATCGCACCGATCCTGGCCTTCACCGCCGATGAACTGTGGGAGTACCTGCCAGGCGAGCGTAACGAGTCCGTAATGCTCAACACCTGGTACGAAGGCCTGACCGAATTGCCGGCCGACTTCGAGCTGGGCCGCGAGTATTGGGAAGGTGTGATGGCCGTCAAGGCTGCGGTGAACAAGGAGTTGGAGGTTCAGCGCGCGGCCAAGGCGGTTGGTGGCAACCTGCAAGCCGAAGTTACCCTGTTTGCCGAGGAAGGTCTGACCGCCGACCTGGCCAAACTGAGCAACGAGCTACGCTTTGTGTTGATCACCTCCACCGCGACCCTGGCGCCTTTCGCCCAAGCCCCGGCGGATGCCGTGGCGACGGAAGTGCCTGGCCTGAAGCTCAAAGTGGTCAAGTCGGCTTTCGCCAAGTGCGCCCGTTGCTGGCACTGCCGTGAAGATGTCGGTGTGAACCCTGAGCATCCTGAAATCTGCGGTCGCTGCGTCGACAACATCAGCGGTGCCGGTGAGGTTCGCCACTATGCCTAACGCCGGCCGTTTCGGACGTCTGGGCTGGCTTGTATTGAGTTTGCTGGTCCTGGTCATCGACCAGGTCAGCAAGGCTCACTTCGAAAGCTCCCTGGAAATGTTCCAGCAAATCGTGGTGATCCCGGACTACTTCAGCTGGACACTGGCTTACAACACCGGTGCGGCGTTCAGCTTCCTTGCCGACGGTGGCGGTTGGCAGCGTTGGCTGTTTGCTCTGATCGCGGTAGTGGTCAGTGCGGTGCTGGTGGTCTGGCTCAAGCGCCTGGGCCGCGATGACACTTGGCTGGCTGTGGCCTTGGCCCTAGTGTTGGGCGGCGCGTTGGGTAACCTGTACGACCGCATTGCCCTGGGCCATGTGATCGACTTTATCCTGGTGCACTGGCAGAACCGTCATTACTTCCCAGCATTCAACTTTGCCGACAGCGCGATCACCGTCGGTGCAATCATGTTGGCGCTGGATATGTTCAAAAGTAAGAAAACCGGAGAGACCGTCAATGACTGATCAGGTATTGGCTGAGCAACGTATCGGCCAGAACACGGAAGTCACTTTGCATTTCGCACTGCGCCTGGAAAACGGCGACACGGTCGACAGCACGTTCGATAAAGCTCCGGCCACCTTCAAAGTCGGCGACGGCAACCTGCTGCCGGGTTTCGAAGCGGCCTTGTTCGGTTTCAAGGCCGGCGACAAGCGTACCCTGCAGATCCAGCCGGAAAATGCGTTTGGCCAGCCCAATCCGCAGAATGTGCAGATCATCCCGCGTTCGCAGTTCCAGGACATGGAGCTTTCTGAAGGCCTGCTGGTGATTTTCAACGATGCGGCGAATACCGAACTGCCAGGGGTGGTCAAGGCGTTCGATGACGCGCAAGTGACCATCGACTTCAACCACCCGTTGGCCGGTAAAACCTTGACGTTTGATGTGGAAATCATCGACGTTAAGGCACTTTGATCAACGCCCCGATCTAGAATGTGTGAGGGAGCCATCTCCCTCACACCTCTGACCTCAATTGTCAGTTCAGCAGCATCAACTCTGACCCAAGCGCCAGGCACGAGGCACAGCATGCAAATCAAACTCGCCAACCCCCGTGGCTTCTGTGCCGGTGTGGATCGGGCGATCGAAATCGTCAACCGCGCTCTCGAAGTCTTCGGGCCACCGATCTACGTGCGCCATGAAGTGGTGCATAACAAGTTCGTAGTCGAAGACCTGCGCGCGCGCGGTGCCATCTTTGTCGAGGAACTCGACCAAGTGCCGGACGACGTTATCGTTATTTTCAGTGCTCACGGGGTTTCCCAGGCCGTGCGCAGCGAAGCGGCAGGTCGTGGCCTGAAAGTCTTCGATGCAACGTGCCCATTGGTCACCAAAGTCCATATTGAGGTTGCGCGCTATAGCCGCGACGGCCGCGAGTGCATCCTGATCGGTCATGCCGGCCACCCGGAAGTCGAAGGCACCATGGGCCAGTACGACGCCAGCAACGGCGGCGCCATCTACCTGGTTGAGGACGAAAAAGACGTCGCCAATCTGCAAGTGCGCAACCCGGAACGCTTGGCATTCGTGACCCAGACCACTTTATCCATGGACGACACCAGTCGCGTCATCGATGCCTTGCGCACGCGCTTTCCAGCGATCGGCGGGCCGCGTAAGGATGACATCTGCTACGCCACGCAAAATCGCCAGGATGCGGTCAAGCAACTGGCCGATGAATGCGACGTGGTCCTGGTGGTCGGCAGCCCGAACAGCTCCAACTCCAATCGTCTGCGCGAGTTGGCCGAGCGCATGGCGACGCCCGCGTACCTGATCGATGGTGCCGAAGACATGCAGCGCAGTTGGTTCGATGGCGTCGAGCGTATCGGTATCACCGCAGGCGCTTCGGCGCCGGAAGTGCTGGTGCGCGGCGTCATCCAGCAGTTGCACGAATGGGGCGCGACCGGCGCCGATGAGTTGGCTGGGCGCGAGGAGAACATCACTTTCTCCATGCCCAAGGAGCTGCGGGTACGTTCGCTGCTCTGAGTGCCAGGGTGCCGGAATAACTCCGGCACAACGCCTGCTCGACGCTGTCTCTGCGCAGGCTGATGCGGCCGCTGGGGGCCAGCACCACTTGGTGTAGGCTCTGTGCCCGGTCCGTGCCACACACATGTAACGTCCCTGCGCGGAACCCTCCGCCGGAAAATACCGGCTCGCCCATCCCGCTGAACCGTACCTGGCTCTTCACCGGCCCATTACCGACGATGGCTACCCGTCCGGAGTCCTGTCGCTCCAGCAGCACCGGATTGTCTTCATCCAGAGGGCCACGCCCGCTGACATCCACAATCACGCGCCAGCCGTGACTCCAATCATTGTTCAACGCATGAATGACCACCGCCCGGTTTCGCGCGATGGCCTCGGTGCGTGCGAAACGCAGCCCGCTCGCCAGGGATTGCGCGGCGCTTCGTTGCTGTTGTGACTCCAGCAACGTCTTGAGTCCGGGCACTGTGAGATGGGCCAGGATGCTGCTGACGATCAGCCCCAGCAGCAGTTCGATCAGGGTGAAACCTCGTTGTTGCATAGGTTGTCCCTCCGTGGACGCGGTAGATATTTCAGGTGCAGCCAAAGGTATAGCGGCTGGATCTTGGCCTCGGATGATGGCCTTTATGTCCAAAGTATTTCCCTTTGTTCCGGGGACAGCGCGGGTAAAAAACCGACGCTAGTCTTGGGTCGCACGGCAGCGTTTGTCTGCTCTTTTCGGCCCTCGACACGGATGACGACGGTGATGCTTGCTCGCCCGAACATTTTTTTTGCATCTGCTTTATCTCGACGACAAACCGGCACGACCCTTATCGAGGTGCTGGTGGCGGTACTGATTCTCGCCGTGGGCTTGCTGGGCGCGGCGGTGATCCAACTCAACGCGCTAAAGTCCACGGACAGTTCGAGGATGAGCAGTCAGGCCAGCTTTATTGCTTACGACATGCTTGACCGAATCCGCGCCAATGCCGGCGCCGATTACGCATGGAGCCGCTCGGAGCGCGCTCCGGCCAGCACCGCAGGTGCCAGCGTGCGCGACCTGGACCTGCATGATTTCGAGGCCAATATTCTGAGCTTCGCCGGGCAGAGCGCCAAAGGTTCGGTGGCGATCAGTGCCAATGAGGTCACCGTGAGTATCAGTTGGGATGACAGCCGCGGTGCCGGCGCGGTTGGTGCGCGCGAAACGGTCACCCTGACCACTCGCATCGACAGCGATCCGGAGGGTGCACAATGAACCGAAGGTCGCGAGGTTTTACCCTGGTGGAGTTGCTGTTGGCCCTGACCTTGGGGTTGATACTGGTGCTCGGGGTCAGTCAGGTGGCGATCAGTTCCCGAGCGACCCACGCCAGCCAGCAGGCCGCCATGTTGTTGCAGGACGACGCGCGGTTCGCGCTTGGCAAGATGATCCAGGATATTCGTCAAGCCGGCATGTTCGGTTGCCTGGCTAGCGCTCATATCGAACAGGCACCGCCGGCATTTGAGCTGCCGATCAGTTGGAGCGCCGGCACTGATTCGAAGTCGCTGACATTAGTTACGACCAGCACCGGCGAAGGCAGTGGCAGGCCCGATTGGACGGTACTGTCAGATTGCACAGGTACCGCCCAGGCTTACACCGGCTTCTCTCCTGCGCCTGGGCCTGGGCAGATTCGATTCGCGATACGCCAGATCACCTACACCTTTGAGGCGGGCCAGTTAAAGGTCAGCACGCCGGCCGCACCGGCCAAAGCAGTACTGGTGGATAACGTTCAGGCGTTCGACATCAGTTTCGGCATTGCGGCTAATGCCGTATCGGCAAAGGTGGTGCGCTACGACGCAAGCCCTGCTGACGTGGCGTTGATTCGCAGCGTGCGCGTCCTCATGACGCTGCAAGACCCCTCCGGTCGGGTCAAGGCGCAAACCTACAGCGTCGTGGCGGCGCTACGAAACCGTCTGGGGTAGGGCTGTTATGCAGGGCGTTTGGATAACTTATCGGCGGCAGTCAGGCATGGCGCTGCTATTGAGTCTGGTGTTTTTGCTGCTGTTATCGCTGATTGGCCTGTCCTCGATGCAAGGGGTGGTGGCTCAGCAAAAGATGGCCGCCAGTTTCTGGCATCGCAATCAGTCGCTGCAAAGTGCCGAGAGCGGTTTGAGACTCGGAGAGTGGAGCGCGCGGCGTAGTGGTGGGACGTTGCCGCAGTGCCAGTCAATCACCACCTGTGCGCCACCGGATGAAGCGTTTTCGGTGATTGCCGCAGGCACCCATCCGGTTTCAGCGGTGTCTTGGGTTGCCCTCAAAGGGGGGCTGTACGGCGTTCAGTTTCTAGGCATGGGGCGCGGGATCGCGCACTTGCCGCCGAATACAAAGGCCGCACTGTATCGAGTGACGGCAGTCGGCTGGAGCGGTCAGGCCCGCACGGTGCTGGAGAGCGTATATGCCCGAGTAGACGGGGAGGCAGGCTCGCGATTTCGGCGAGTGTTATGGCGACAACTTCTATAGGAGCAATGGGATGGGCATGGACACCCGAGGTTTTACCCTGTTGGAATTACTGATCGGTGTGGTGATCATCGCGATTCTGGCTGGGATCGTTTACCCCGGTTACACGGCGCAGGTGAAAAAGGCCTACCGTGTACAAATCGTCGGCCTATTGACTGAGCAGGCGCAGCACCTGGAGCGGTTCTATGCGAAGAACGGCACTTTTATTGACGCAAGCGGCGTCAGTGCTGGCGATGATCGCTATAGAATCTCCGTCGCATTGAACCCTCAGGATTTCCGTTTGCTGGCTACGCCTGTGGCTGGCTCGATCATGGACGGCGACGCCTGTGGCGAGTTCAGCCTGACCAGCACCGGCGCACGCAGCAATCCAGGCGCGGCGCCGGAGATGTCGCGCCAGGCGTGCTGGGGGCAATGATGCGAATGCTGGATGACTGGGCGCCGGTGGCGCTTGTTCCTTTTTATCGATTGGATCGAATGATGGCTAAGCAACAGCAAGTGGTGATTGTCGGTGGCGGAGTCATCGGCTTGTTGACAGCGTTCAACCTGGCGACCCAGGGGCAGGCGGTAGTGCTACTGGAGCGCGCCGGGGTAGGGCAGGAGTCGTCCTGGGCGGGTGGTGGCATCGTTTCGCCGCTGTATCCGTGGCGCTATAGCCCAGCGGTCACCGCGTTGGCCCATTGGTCCCAGGATTTTTACCCGCAATTGGCCGAGCGCCTGTTTGCCACCACCGGTGTCGACCCGCAGGTGCATACCACCGGTTTGTACTGGCTGGATCTGGACGATGAGCCCGAAGCGCTGGCCTGGGCTGTCCGCGAGGGACGCCCCTTGAGCAAAGTGGATATATCAGTCGCCCATGATGCTGTTCCGGTGTTGGGGGGTGGGTACTCGCAAGCAATTTTTATGGCCAACGTTGCCAATGTGCGTAACCCGCGCCTGGTCAAATCCCTCAAGGCTGCGCTGTTGGCATTGCCTGGTGTGACGATTCGCGAGCAGTGTGTGGTGACGGGGTTTGCGGTAGATAACGGCCGTGTGGCGGGGGTGGATACGGCGCAGGGGCCGATCCTGGGCGATCAGGTGGTGCTGGCGGCAGGGGCGTGGAGCGGTGACCTGCTCGGCACGCTCGGCTTATCGCTGCCGGTGGAACCGGTCAAAGGTCAGATGATTCTCTACAAGTGTGATTCGAACTTTCTGTCGAGCATGGTCCTCGCCAAGGGCCGTTATGCGATTCCGCGAAGGGACGGGCATATTCTTATCGGCAGCACACTGGAACACGAAGGCTTCGATAAGACGCCCACCGAGACCGCATTGGAAAGCCTGAAGGCTTCTGCTGTCGAGCTGATTCCTGCCCTGGCCCATGCTGAAGTGGTGGGGCACTGGGCCGGTTTGCGACCGGGGTCGCCGGAAGGTATTCCCTATATAGGCCCGGTGCCGGGGTTCAAAGGTTTATGGCTCAACTGCGGGCATTACCGCAACGGTCTGGTTCTGGCGCCTGCGTCCTGTCAGCTGTTCGCCGACCTGCTGCTAGGCAATAAGCCGATTATCGACCCGGCGCCTTATGCGCCAGAAGGTCGAATCAACGCTGGATAGACTTTGGCCCCTGCTCCAGATGCGCCTGGGTGCAGTACCACTCCTGGCGCAGCCGCAAGGCGCGATCCTGCGGCAGGTGCACGCCGCAGTGAGCGCAGCGCACCATCAGCGCGGCATCCGGCTCGTTGGCGCGCTGCTGCTTGGTGGCTGGGCTTTTGAACTTGCGCCAGAACCATACCGCGGCGGCAATGACGGCAATCCAGAACAAAAGACGTAGCATGATGGGCAGTTTCTCGACAAGGAATGCGCCAGTTTAGCCAAGGACGTGGCAGGCGCACAGAGCAATAATGCTGCCCATGAAAAAGGGAGCCTCTGGAGGCTCCCTTTTAGGTGCTACATGGGCTGATCAGTCGAATAGGCCAAAAGTCATGTAGCTGAACCACGAGCGGTCCTGATTGTTGCCCAGGGCTTGCGGTTCTTCCTCTTCGATCACGTCGCCGTTTTCGTCGTGCGGTTTGAGGTCGGAAGGAATAGCGTCCTTGGCGTCCTGGAATTGCTTGATCACGTCCTGGTTGGCGCGGGTTTCGCCCGGCGGCAGCGGTGGGCGGGATTCGATCAGACCCAGGGTGTACTTGCTCAGCCACGAGCGGTTGTCAGCTTCGGCAACCTGAGGTACGAACTGGCCGTCTTTCAGGCTTGGGTGATCGGGATAGTTGAGTTTGAGGGTTTCCAGGCTGGTAGCGGCCAGTTCGTCCAGGTGCAGACGCTGGTAAGCCTCGGTCATTACGGCCAGGCCATCACCCACGGATGGGGTTTCCTGGAAGTTCTCCACCACATAGCGACCACGGTTGGCGGCGGCGACGTAGGCCTGACGGGTCAGGTAGTAGTGCGCGACGTGGATCTCGTAGGAAGCCAGCAGGTTGCGCAGGTAGATCATGCGCTGCTTGGCGTCCGGCGCGTAGCGGCTGTTGGGATAGCGGCTGGTGAGCTGGGCGAACTCGTTATAGGAGTCGCGGGCCGCACCCGGGTCGCGCTTGGTCATGTCCAGCGGCAGGAAGCGCGCCAGCAGGCCAACGTCCTGGTCGAACGAGGTCAGGCCCTTCATATAGTAGGCGTAGTCCACGTTCGGGTGCTGCGGGTGCAGGCGGATGAAGCGCTCGGCGGCGGACTTGGCAGCTTCCGGCTCGGCGTTCTTGTAGTTGGCGTAGATCAGCTCGAGTTGGGCCTGGTCAGCGTAGCGACCGAACGGATAGCGTGACTCCAGTGCCTTCAGCTTGGCTGTGGCGCTGGTGTAGCTATTATTGTCCAAGTCTTTCTGAGCCTGTTGGTACAGCTCGACTTCGCTCAGGTTTTCGTCGACGACTTCCTTTGTTGACGAGCAAGCAGCAGTCATGGCGAGGATGGCGATCAGCAGCAGGTGTTTCACTTGCATGGCGGCTTGCGTCCCTATGACGGCCGCTGTCTTGGGCGGGGCCGTCCTGTTATGATGAGCGCCCCGTTGAAAGCCTCGGGGCAAAAGACGCCGTATTTAACCACAAGCGCGCAGCCGAAACCAAAGGCTGTGCCACGCCTAGTCTGAGCATGTCCGATAAAATTGAACTTCGCGCAGAGGTGCCGTCCGAATTGGGCGGCCAACGCCTCGATCAAGTCGCCGCACAATTATTCGCTGAGCACTCGCGCTCGCGCCTTTCCGCCTGGATCAAAGACGGCCGCCTGACTGTGGATGGAGCGGTTATCCGCCCGCGAGACATAGTCCATGGCGGTGCGATTCTTGAGCTGACTGCCGAGCAGGAAGCCCAGGGAGAGTGGGTCGCCCAGGACATCGAGCTGGACATCGTCTATGAAGACGACGACATCCTGGTCATCAACAAACCCGCAGGCCTGGTGGTGCACCCGGCTGCCGGGCACGCTGATGGCACTTTGCTCAATGCCCTGTTGCACCACGTACCGGACATCATCAATGTGCCGCGTTGCGGCATCGTGCACCGACTGGACAAGGACACCACCGGTCTGATGGTGGTCGCCAAGACCATTCAGGCCCAGACCCAACTGGTCACCCAGTTGCAAAGCCGCAGCGTCAGCCGGATCTACGAGTGCATCGTGATCGGCGTGGTGGTGGCCGGTGGCAAGATCAACGCCCCTATCGGTCGCCACGGCCAGCAGCGCCAGCGTATGGCGGTGATGGAAGGTGGCAAGCAGGCCGTGAGCCACTATCGAGTCTTGGAGCGTTTCCGGTCCCACACCCATGTGCGGGTCAAGCTGGAAACCGGTCGTACCCACCAGATTCGCGTGCACATGGCCCATATCAACTTCCCGTTGGTCGGCGATCCGGCCTACGGCGGTCGCTTCCGCATTCCGCCGGCCGCCAGCGCGACCATGGTTGAATCGCTGAAATCCTTTCCGCGTCAGGCCCTGCACGCGCGCTTCCTTGAGTTGGATCATCCGACGAGCGGTAAGCGCATGAGCTGGGAATCGCCGCTGCCGGACGACCTGGTGTGGTTGCTGTCGCTGCTCAAACAGGACCGCGAGGCGTTTATCGGATGAATGACTGGCTGATTCCTGACTGGCCCGCGCCGGCTCAGGTCAAGGCCTGCGTCACCACCCGTGCGGGCGGCGTCAGTCTAGCGCCGTTCGACAGCCTCAACCTGGGCGATCATGTCGAGGACAGCCTTGAGGCAGTCCTGGAAAATCGCCGTCGACTTTCCCAAGCCTTCGATATCCAGCCAGCCTGGCTACGGCAGGTTCATGGCGTGAACGTCGTCAAGGCCGACCCCGGTCGCACCCTGGAAGCCGATGGCTGCTGGACCGACACGCCGGGTATCGCCTGCACAGCCATGACTGCCGATTGTCTGCCGGCGCTGTTTTGCAACCGCGCCGGCACCCGCGTGGCAGCCGCCCACGCCGGTTGGCGGGGGTTGGCGGCCGGCGTACTGGAGGCGACGGTCGATAGCCTGGCCGCCGAGCCTGACGACGTATTGGTCTGGCTGGGCCCGGCGATTGGCCCCCAAGCCTTTGAGGTCGGTCCGGAAGTGCGTGAAGTGTTCATGCAGCAACTGCCGGCGACTGCCCAAGCATTCGTGCCGAGCCGTAATCCTGGCAAGTTCATGGCCGACATCTATCAACTCGCGCGCCTGCGGCTCGCTGCGCGCGGTATCACGGCGGTCTATGGTGGTGGTTTGTGCACCGTGACCGATCCGCGTTTCTTTTCTTATCGTCGCAGTCCTCGCACCGGACGATTTGCCTCCCTTATCTGGCTTGAGCGCTAGACTCTTCTGATCTGCGTCAACTGTTTGTTGCTTGAATCTCCCAGAATCGACCACATCTATAAGGGTATCTGGCAGGTTTCTTCATTCAGGATGTGTTTATAGATCCGGCCTGCTCAAAAGGAAGGTGACTAATGCGTATTGATCGTTTAACCAGCAAATTGCAGTTGGCCTTATCGGACTCTCAATCCTTGGCGGTGGGCCTCGACCACCCGGCCATTGAGCCTGCGCACTTGATGCAGGCGCTCCTGGAGCAGCAAGGTGGTTCCATCAAGCCCTTGCTGATGCAGGTGGGCTTTGACGTCAACAGCCTGCGCAAGGAGTTGAGCAAAGAGCTCGACCAACTGCCGAAAATCCAAAACCCCACTGGCGACGTAAATATGTCCCAGGATCTGGCGCGCCTGTTGAACCAGGCCGATCGTCTGGCTCAGCAAAAAGGTGACCAGTTCATCTCCAGTGAACTGGTGCTGCTCGCCGCCATGGACGAGAACAGCAAACTGGGCAAGTTGTTGCTGGGTCAGGGCGTCAGTAAGAAAGCCCTGGAAAACGCCATCAACAACCTGCGCGGTGGCGACGCGGTGAACGACCCTAATCATGAGGAGTCGCGCCAAGCTCTGGATAAATACACCGTCGACCTGACCAAGCGCGCCGAAGACGGCAAGCTCGACCCAGTGATCGGTCGTGACGATGAAATTCGTCGCACCATCCAGGTACTGCAGCGTCGCACCAAAAACAACCCGGTGCTGATCGGTGAGCCTGGCGTAGGTAAAACCGCGATCGCCGAGGGTCTAGCCCAGCGCATCATTAATGGTGAAGTGCCGGATGGCCTCAAAGGCAAGCGTCTGTTGTCTCTGGACATGGGGGCGCTGATCGCCGGTGCCAAGTTCCGTGGTGAGTTCGAAGAACGCCTCAAAGCCCTGCTGAACGAGCTGTCCAAGCAGGAAGGGCAGATCATTCTGTTTATCGACGAACTGCACACCATGGTCGGCGCCGGTAAAGGCGAGGGCTCCATGGATGCGGGCAACATGCTCAAGCCGGCGCTGGCTCGCGGTGAGCTGCATTGCGTGGGCGCCACGACGCTAAACGAATACCGTCAGTACATCGAAAAGGACGCGGCGCTTGAGCGGCGCTTCCAAAAAGTGCTGGTGGAAGAGCCGAGCGAAGAGGACACAATCGCAATCCTGCGTGGCCTCAAAGAGCGTTATGAGGTTCACCACAAGGTGGCGATTACTGACGGGGCGATCATTGCGGCGGCCAAATTGAGCCATCGCTATATCACCGACCGCCAGTTGCCCGACAAGGCGATTGACCTGATCGACGAAGCGGCGAGCCGTATCCGTATGGAAATCGACTCCAAGCCGGAAGTACTCGATCGTTTGGATCGGCGCTTGATCCAGCTGAAGGTGGAATCCCAGGCCCTCAAGAAGGAAGAGGACGACGCGGCGAAGAAACGCCTGGAAAAACTCCAGGAGGAAATTCAGCGTCTGGAGCGGGAGTATTCGGACCTCGAAGAAATCTGGACCTCGGAGAAAGCCGAAGTACAGGGTTCTGCTCAGATTCAGCAAAAAATCGAGCAGTCTCGTCAGGAGCTGGAGGCCGCACGCCGTAAAGGTGACCTGAACCGTATGGCCGAGTTGCAGTACGGGGTGATTCCCGATCTGGAGCGCAGCCTGCAGATGGTCGACCAGCATGGCCATAGCGAGAACCAGTTGCTGCGCAGCAAGGTGACCGAGGAAGAAATTGCCGAGGTTGTCTCCAAGTGGACCGGCATTCCTGTGTCGAAGATGCTGGAAGGCGAGCGCGATAAGCTGATGAAAATGGAAAGCCTGTTGCATCAGCGCGTTATCGGTCAGGAAGAGGCCGTCGTGGCGGTATCCAACGCGGTGCGGCGTTCCCGTGCAGGGTTGTCCGACCCGAACCGTCCAAGTGGATCGTTCATGTTCCTCGGCCCGACCGGTGTGGGTAAGACCGAGTTGTGCAAGGCCCTGGCCGAGTTCCTCTTCGATACTGAAGAGGCCATGGTGCGGATCGATATGTCCGAATTCATGGAGAAACACTCGGTCGCTCGCTTGATCGGTGCGCCACCAGGCTATGTGGGCTACGAGGAGGGCGGCTACCTGACCGAAGCTGTGCGGCGCAAACCTTACTCGGTCATCCTGCTGGATGAAGTCGAGAAGGCTCACCCGGATGTGTTCAACATCCTGCTGCAAGTGCTGGAGGATGGCCGTCTGACCGACAGTCACGGGCGTACGGTGGATTTCCGCAACACGGTGATCGTAATGACCTCCAATCTGGGCTCTACACAGATCCAGGAATTGGTAGGAGATCGTGAGGCTCAGCGTGCAGCGGTGATGGACGCGTTGACCTCGCACTTCCGCCCGGAATTTATCAACCGGGTCGATGAAGTGGTGATCTTCGAGCCATTGGCGCGGGATCAGATCGCCGGCATCACCGAGATCCAGTTGGGCCGCCTGCGTGGTCGTCTGGCCGAACGCGAGCTGTCGCTGGAACTGAGCAGCGAAGCGTTGGACAAACTGATCGCGGTAGGTTACGACCCGGTGTATGGCGCACGCCCTCTGAAACGTGCGATCCAGCGCTGGATCGAAAACCCGCTGGCGCAGTTGATCCTCTCGGGCAGTTTTATGCCGGGAACCAGCGTCACAGCCAGCGTGGAAAACGACGAAATCGTCTTCCACTGAGGCCTGACTGCCGGTTGATAAGAGAAGGCCCCGCATTGCGGGGCCTTTTTTTTCGCTAGGGCGTTGAACTGTAAGGCAAAGGCTTGTAAAGTGCGCCCCGCAGCAACGTCAACCCACGGGTTTCTTCTCCCCAAGAAGAAATCAGAAACAAGCGCAAATCATTGTCTTAAAAGCAATTTAAAGGGTTGACAGGGGTTTTTAAGATTGTAGAATAGCGCGCCTCAGAGACACGAACGTAGCGATACGCAAGCGTCGAAGAAGAAGTAAAAAGCAGTAAGTTGTACGTTTGAAATGCTAAGTTCCGTGATAGCTCAGTCGGTAGAGCAAATGACTGTTAATCATTGGGTCCCAGGTTCGAGTCCTGGTCACGGAGCCAATTTCAAATCGGGGTATAGCGCAGTCCGGTAGCGCGCCTGCTTTGGGAGCAGGATGTCGGGAGTTCGAATCCCCCTACCCCGACCATATTTGGGTCGTTAGCTCAGTTGGTAGAGCAGTTGGCTTTTAACCAATTGGTCGTAGGTTCGAATCCCACACGACCCACCATTTTTGAAACCAGTTAACGCTGGGATCAGATCTTAAGATCAGAGGCCAAAAGCGCTGATCGAAGAAGGCGACTGAAAGGTCGCCTTTTTATTACCGGGGTATAGCGCAGTCCGGTAGCGCGCCTGCTTTGGGAGCAGGATGTCGGGAGTTCGAATCCCCCTACCCCGACCATATTAAAAATCCTCGTATCGAAAGATACGGGGATTTTTTTTGTGCGCGCAAAAACTCAAAAGTTTGGCTGATCGCATGTGAAGAGGGGGCTTGCTCTCATATCGAGCAAGCCCCCTCTGGCCTTACTGTCAGTGCAACTTGAGCCTCGGCTCCGTCCCACGTCCAATCCTGCTGCCCAACATCAGCATTGCCGTACGAAACACGCCATACAGCGCCATCTGGTGCATACGGTAGAGCGATACATAGAACATCCGCGCCAGCCAGCCCTCCAGCATCACACTGCCGGTCAGATTACCCATCAGGTTACCCACCGCCGAGAATCGCGACAGCGAGATCAGCGAGCCGTAGTCGGTGTACTTGTACGTCGGCAATTGTTTGCCTTCGATCCGAAGCTTGAGGGATTTGGCCAACAGCGACGCTTGCTGATGCGCGGCCTGGGCCCGTGGCGGGACGTTACGGTCAGTGCCCGGCTGCGGGCAGGCGGCGCAATCGCCGAAAGCGAAAATGTTTTCGTCGCGGGTGGTTTGCAGCGTCGGCAGCACTTGGAGTTGATTGATGCGATTGGTTTCCAGGCCGTCGATGTCCTTGAGGAAACCCGGCGCGCGAATCCCGGCAGCCCACACCTTCAGGCTGGCTGGAATCACATGGCCGCTGCTGGTGATCAGCGCATCAGCCGTTACTTCGCTGACCGCCGAATTCGTGAGCACCGTCACTCCCAGTTTTTCCAGGGTTTTATGGACCGGGCCGCCAATGCGCTCCGGCAGGGCGGGCAGTACTCGTGGACCGGCTTCGATCAACGTGATGTGCATGTTCTCTGGCTTGATCCGGTCCAGGCCATAGGCCGCCAGTTCATGGGCGGCGTTATGCAGTTCTGCGGCCAGCTCAACACCGGTCGCACCGGCGCCGACGATGGCGACGCTGATTTTTTCCACCACATCGGTCTGCCCGGCATGGGCGCGCAGGTAGTGGTTGAGCAATTGTTGGTGAAAGCGCTCGGCCTGTTTGCGGGTATCGAGGAACAGACAGTGTTGCGCCGCGCCTTCGGTGCCGAAATCATTGGTGGTGCTGCCGACGGCGATCACCAGGCTGTCATAGCCCAATACGCGCGCAGGGACCAATTCGCGGCCTTCTTCGTCGAGGGTGGCGGCCAGTTGGATTTTCTGCTGCTCACGGTCGAGCCCGCTCATGCGCCCCAGCTGGAACTCGAAGTGGTTCCATTTCGCCTGGGCGACATAATTGAGTTCATCTTCCGAAGAGTTCAGAGAACCGGCAGCCACTTCATGCAGCAGGGGTTTCCAGATATGGGTCAGGTTGGTATCGACCAACGTGATGTTGGCGGTACCGCGCTTGCCCAGAGTCTTACCCAGGCGGGTAGCCAACTCCAGGCCGCCGGCGCCGCCGCCGACGATAATAATACGATGGGTCATGGGGATATCTCGCAAGGCTAAAAGAAATCGGTGCGGTTACCCCCGCGAGCGCCAGGCAGCTCATAGCGTCAGGTAACTCAAAAGACGGCTCAGCAGCCCGAGCCCGATCACTGCGACCAGCACCACACAGAGGAGCAGCCAGGGCCTGAAAGGCTTGCGCTCGACTCTGTGCTGGGAGAGTTGCAGATATTCTTCGACACGTTGTTGGTCTTCGGGTTTCAGGCGGCTGGTCATAAAGGCCTCGTCAGGTAGACGTTGCAAAGGGGCGCCACGTTACAGGGCGGGGATCAGAGGCTGATGCCCACGTCGAACACTATGCTGCGGCCCAGATTGTTGCGCAAGAAATCCGGCGCATCGGGGTGCGCGAACAGCACTCGGGCAAAGGTCGGCCCCACCAGCGACAGCGAGCGCCAGCCTTGGCGCAGGTATTCGGTCGGCGGTGGGAAGTGACTATTAAGGTCGAGCACTTCGCGCTTGAGGCTGGCGAAGGCGACGATATCCAATTCGCCCAAATCCATCCCGCGCTCTTTGTAGTTATGCGCCTTTTTGCGCAGCGTCGGCGCCAGGCGCAACAGGAACTCATGGGCGGGAATGCGCCGTGGCTTGGCTTCGCGGCGCACCAGTTGGCTCAGGGAAAACGCGCTGCGTCGACGCAGTAACTCATCGCGCCATTCGTCGTTCAGGCGCCGCCCCTCGTCCAGTACGAAGAACACTTCGAAGCTCGCATCGCGAAACAGCACGTCCGGCGGCTCTTGCCCGGCGGCGTGGAACTCTTCGGCGCGATAGGGCACATTCAGGCCTTGCAACAGGCGCTGGCACACCCAACGCTCACGCTCCCATTTGCGGGCATTGGACAGGAAAGCATTGGCTTGTTCGGCCGCCACGGTGAGCAGGCGCAAGTAATCTGAGTCATCCATGCTTGCAGCTTAGCGTTCAAATGATGACCACAGGAAGTCCCGCTGCAAAAGGTCGGTGTAGACTGGCGGCTCTATCGATCAAGCGAGCATGAGGAGTGCGCAGTGAAGTTATTCGTAGTGCTGTTCCTGAGTCTTTTGCCGTTATGGGCCCAGGCCGTCGAAGTCGGCGAGCGCCTCGCGCCTTGGACACTGTTGGATCAGTTCGATCAGGCCTATACCCTGGATGACCAGGCGCAAATCTTGTTGGTGGCCCGCAGCATGGACGCCGCCAAAATCGTCGACGGCGCGCTGCAAGGTCAGCCCAAGGGCTATCTGGAGGCCCGTCACGGGATATTTGTCGCCGACATTCAGCGCATGCCGCGATTGGTCGCCAGACTGTTCGCGATACCTGCCATGCAGTCGTACAGCTACCGGGTCATGCTGGACCGGGATGCGCGCATCGCGCCGCGCTACCCGGGAGCTGTGGACAAAGTGCTGTGGCTGCAATTGGAGAGCGGCAAGTTGATTGCGCAGCATGAATACGGCTCCGCGGCTGAACTGCGCCAGGCCCTGGAGCAGGTGAAACCGTGATCAGCGCCGGCGTGCTGACAGCGCCCACCCTTGGCATCGGCTGGCTGCTGTATGCGCCGGTGCTGGCGTGGGCGGTGCTGCGTTCGCCGTGGGTCGAGTTGTTTGCCGACCGACGGCGCCAGCATTTGCTGTTCGGCACCGTGTTTGCGCTGTTTATGCTGTGGTTGGTCCGGCGCGATTTCGATACCGGCGTTTCCTATCACTTCATTGGCATGACAGCCGTAACCCTGCTGCTGGACTGGCCGCTGGCGATTGTCGGTGGTTTTGTCGCACAACTGGGTCTGATGATGCTGGGCCGTCAAGACCTGGCCGCCATCGGCATCAATGGTCTTTTGTTGATTGTGCTGCCGGTACTGATCACGGAAGGCGTCGCACTGCGGGTAGAGCGCGCGCAGCCGCGCAATCCGTTTGTGTATATCTTCTGTTCAGGGTTTTTGGCAGCAGCGCTGGCGGCATTGGCGTGCCTTCTACTGGGGCTGGGGCTGTTGTGGTTCGACGGTCTTTTCGCCATGCCGGAATGGTTGGAAGACTTCATCGGTTATCTGTGGCTGATCATCTTCCCCGAAGCCTTTATCAATGGCACGGTGATCAGCGCTCTGGTGGTGTTTTGTCCGGAATGGCTGGAAACCTTCAATCGCACACGCTACCTCTCGGCGCCCTGGAAGGACGACGATTCGCTGCGTTGATCCAAATCAAACACCCTGTGTCACGGCAGGCCCATGCTCTGGGAAATTTTCCAGGAGTGCGGATCATGAGTGTGTATGAGTGGGCACGGCAGGAACTTCGCAGAAGCCAGGACGCGGCACAGGAGATCGGTTTCGATCCGGGCCTGACCCTGCGCGCCATGCTGAGCGCCGTCGTGCAGCAAAGCAAGGGCGTGCGCAGTTTCGAAGACCTGGCCGACGAGCTGCAATACCTGGCAGAAAACCTCGACGACCAGCAGGAATACGCCTTTATGCGCCCTTAGTGGCGGGGTGGGAGGTCTTCGGAGAACAGTTCGTCTTCGGCATCCGGGGCCACGGGGATCTTGTGTTCTTCGGCGGCCCAGGCCCCCAGGTCGATCAATTTGCAACGGTCCGAGCAGAATGGCCGGTTGGGGTTGGTCGCTTTCCATTCCACGGGTGCGCCGCAGGTTGGGCAGTCGACGGTCAAGGGTTGGCTCATGATCGGCCTCCACGCAAAGTAAGGTAAAAGTGGTGCAGTCGCTCGACTTCGCTGTGCAGCCAGGCGAGGTCTCTGTCATTGACCAGTACGTCGTCGGCATGGTTCAGGCGGTCTTCGCGGCTGGATTGGGCCTTAAGAATGGCCTGCACCTGCTGCTCGCTGATGCCGTCGCGCTGCAGGGTACGCTCAATCTGCAGCGATTGCGGCACGTCGATCACCAGAATGCGTTGGGTCATGCTGTACTGACCGGACTCGATCAGCAGCGGTGACACCAGAATCGCGTAAGGCGAGCGCGCCCGTGCCAGGTGGCTGCGAATTTCTTCGGCAATCAAAGGATGCAACAGCGCTTCAAGCCAGCGGCGTTCCTCCGGCACTTCAAAGATCAGTTTGCGCAGTGCGCTACGGTCCAATTGGCCGTCGGGCAACAGCACGCGATCGCCAAAGTGCTCGGCGATGCGCGCCAGCGCGGGACGGCCTGGCTCGACCACCCAGCGTGCGGCGTGGTCGGCGTCCACCGCATCGATTCCGAGATCGATAAAGTGTTGGGCTGCCGCGCTTTTGCCACTGCCGATGCCGCCGGTCAGGCCGAGTATCCACGGGGTTGGAACAGAAGAAGTGCTCATTGGAAACCGACAGACTGCAAATAGAAGTCGGTTATTTGACCACCCCAGAGCAATGCAATCCAGCCGGCAATCGCCAGATAGGGCCCAAATGGCATTGGCGTGGACACCTGGGCCTTGCGCACGCGCATCAGTATCAACCCGGCAAATACCCCAACCAGTGACGCCATCAAGAGGGTCATCGGCACGATCTGCCAACCGCCCCAGGCCCCGAGCAGGGCCAGGAGTTTGAAGTCGCCGTAGCCCATGCCGTCCTTGCCAGTGATCAACTTGAACAGCCAGAACACCGACCATAGGCTCATGTATCCGGCCACCGCTCCCCATACGGCGTCGGGCAACGGCACCAGCAGTGCAAAGCTGTTGACGATCAGACCCAGCCACATAAGCGGCAGCACCAGCACATCCGGCAGTAATTGGTGGTCGGCGTCGATCAGGCTCATCGCCAGCAAGCCCCAAGTCAGCAGCAATACTGTCCCGGCTTGCCAACCAACGCCGAAGTGCCAGGCCACGATCGCCGACAACAATCCGCAGGCAAGTTCGGTGAATGGGTAGCGCAGGCTGATCCTTGCCTTGCAGTGAGCGCAGCGGCCCTTGAGGATCAAATAGCTGAGCAGCGGAATATTTTCCCAGGGGCTGATCCCATGATCGCACTGAGGGCAGCAGGAATTTGGGCGCATCAGGTTGTAGGTCGGCCCGACGGGTTCGGCCGGTAAGCCAAGTACTTCATGGGCCTGGGCACGCCACTCCCGTGCAAGCATCTTCGGCAGGCGCCACACCAGCACATTGAGGAAACTGCCCACGATCAGCCCCAGCACCGAAGCCAGGGCGACAAAGGCCCATGGGGATTCATTCAGCAGCAGGATCAAAATGCGCTCCCCAGTTGGAAGATCGGTAAGTACATGGCAATGACCAACGCCCCGACGATGCCTCCCAGTACGACCATGATCAGCGGCTCCATCAGGCTGGTGAGGTGATCGACCTGGTTATCCACTTCGGTTTCGTAGTGGCTGGCGACTTTTTCCAGCATGAAGTCCAGCGTGCCGGATTCTTCGCCGATTGCCGTCATCTGAATCGCCATCCCTGGAAACAGACCACTGGTGGCCATGGCGTGATTCAACGGCATACCTGTGGATACATCGCGACGCATATGCTCGATTGCCTGTTTGTAGGGGGCGGAGCCCGCGGCACCCGCCACTGAATCCAGGGCCTGCACCAGCGGAACCCCCGCCGCGAAGGTGGTTGAAAGCGTACGGGCGTAGCGAGCCACGGCCGATTTTTGCAGCAGTTTGCCTGCCAGCGGTGCTTTCAACAAACCGGCGTCCAGCCAATGGCGAAAGATTGGCGATTTTCGACAGGCCTGACGCAGGCCAATAACCCCCACACCAAGCCCCAGCGCGACGATCCACCAGGCATGTTGCATGAACTCCGACAGGGCGATAACGGCGAGGGTGAAGCCCGGCAGCTTACCGTCCACTCCTGCGAACAGGCTCTGGAACTGCGGCACCACATGCACCAGCAGCACGCCAGTGACCAGCCCGGCCACGACTACGACCGCGATGGGGTAGGTCATGGCTTTTTTGATCCTGGCTTTGAGCTGCTCGCTCTTTTCGCGATGAACCGCCAGGCGCTCCAGCAGCGTCTCAAGCGCGCCGGCCTGTTCGCCGGCCGCTACCAAATGGCAGTACAGCTCATCGAAATAACGCGGGTGATTGCGTAACGCTTCAGTCAGATTTGTGCCGGCGGCGACCTGTTGTCTCAGGCTTTGCAGCAGTTCACCCACAGGCGGCTTCTCGACACCTTCGCTGATCAGATCGAAGGCTTGCAGCAGGGGAATACCGGCCTTCAGCAACGTGGCCAACTGGCGGGTGAGCAAGGTTATGTCGGCGGCTTTGATCGGCGCGGCCAGGCCTGGCAGCCGTGGGATTGACTTGCGCACACGGCCGGGGCGGATGCCTTGTTGGCGCAGTTGCGCCTTGACCACGGCAGGGCTGCGTCCGGTGCTTTGGCCGGACACCTTGCGGCCTTTGCGGTTGATGCCTTCCCAGGTGTAAAGCGTTACAGCGTTGTTCATGTCACGGTTCCGCGCGCAGGTCGTTGAAGTTTTTCAAAGCTTAGTCACGGGCTGAAGGCGGGCAGGCTGTGGTGGTGGATAAAATGTCAGAATGTGCGTCATGCAGGCGATTGACCACCGGCGGATGAGTACACTGGCGCCGCTGCACAACGCGGGGCGCAGGAAGCGCCTTGTCATGAGTTCTATTCTGGAGAGTGAGAGTGATGCGTCAGAAAGGTTTTACCTTGATCGAGCTGTTGATCGTCGTGGCAATCATCGGCATTTTGGCCACCATTGGCCTGCCCATGTACACCACCCATCAAGCCAAGGCCAAGTTCACCGCCGGCCTGGCTGAAATCAGCGCATTGAAGGCCGGGTACGAAGACACCCTCAATCAGGGCACCGTACCTACCCTGGCATTGATCGGCGGCACCAGCCCTACCGCCAATTGCAAAATCGAGGTGACAGGGGACGTTGCAACGGGCGCGGGCGATATCCGTTGCGAGATCCTCGATGCACCGGCGCCCGTACTGGGCAAGAGCATTGTGCTGACACGCAACGCCACCAGCGGCTGGACCTGCACCACCACGGCCGAGGCCAAATACGCCGGCAAGGGCTGCGGCGCTGGCGGCGCTTAGCGGTGCCTAGACCCACAAGGACGTTGAGGTAACCGATGGTGTTATCCGTACAGCAGCGCGGCAGTATTTTCCTGGTGGTGACGGTGTGCCTGTTGGTGGTGGGGATTTGTGCACCGTTCAGTGGGCACGATCTACAGCGGGTCATGCAGATTGCCATCGGGTTTTGTGCGGTGCTGTACGGAAGCTCGATTACCCCGACCGAGCCCTGGGTGGATCGCCAGACGGCATGGGGGCTGGCGCTCATCGTGGGATTGGGCCTGGCGTCTTCGCTGCTGGCCCATCAGCCGCTTTGGGCGCTGACCGAGATGGCGCTGTTCGTCAGCTGCGCGGCAATCGCGTTAGCTTTTGCATCGCTGCGCCGTTACGGCGGCGAGCCTTTGGATCGTGTGCTGCTGCTGATCGTGGTGTTGCTGTGCCTGATCAAAACCCTCCAGTACCTGTACGCCGGCGTGCTTGCGTTCGCCAGCGGCGGGCACACGATGAACCCTGATCTGCTGTTATCCAGCTTTTCCAACAAGCGCTTTTATGGCCAGTTCCAGACATTCACGCTGCCGCTGTTGGCGTTGCCTTTGCTGTTACCCACAGTCTCTCGCGCATTGCGGGGGATGGCATTTGCGTTGCTATGCGCCTGGTGGTTGATCGCGATCAGCGGCGGTACACGCGGCACCTGGCTCGGCATGGCGGTGGCGGGCATGGTCGTGGCACTGATCGGGCCATGGGGGCGGCGTTGGTTGGGTTGGCAATTGGCGGGGATGCTGAGCGGCTTGTGGATCTACTGGCTGCTGTTTACGGTGCTGGCGACCTACCTGGGAATCGACACCTCCAATGACGCCGGCGACCGCCTCACCACTTCGCTGTCGGGGCGCGGCCCGATCTGGTGGCAGGGTTGGCACATGCTGACTGAGCGGCCGTGGTTAGGCTTCGGGCCGATGCACTTTGCCGATATTGCCAACGAAGTTGCCGCCCATCCGCATCAGGCTGTTTTGCAGTGGGCCAGCGAATGGGGCGTGCCGTCGACATTGTGCGTGGCGTTTTTGGCGGCGCGCAGTGGCTGGGCCACGATTGTCGTGCTGCGTGAGCGCGCGCAGTTCAGCGAGCGTGCGGATCTACTGCGCTTATGTCTGTTCGCGGCGTTGGTCGGTGCGCTGACGCAGTCCATGGTCGACGGTGTGCTGGTGATGCCCACGTCCCAGGTTTGGCTCGCGCTGGTAGTGGGCTGGCTGATGGCGCTGCACCCTTGGCGCACACCTGTAACGGCGTCATGGCCGTTGGCCTGGCGCGCATGGAAGCTGTTGAGCGCGTTGGCCATTGCATGGCTGGTATTTGTCGCACTGCGCGATGTGCCCCATATCAAGCAGGCCCAGCGACAGTACCTCGACACCCTGGGTAGCTACCTGCAACCGCGTTTCTGGGCGCAGGGTGTTATCGCCCGCTGAAGGCCGCGAGTTGCCGGACGCCGGATGCGGTGCTAGCTTTAGTCCACCGCCCGTGTAGCTCAGCCGGTAGAGCAGCGCACTCGTAACGCGAAGGTCGCAGGTTCGATTCCTGTCTCGGGCACAAAGGCAACACTGTTTCAAAGGCAATGTTTTCAGCTGATCCCAGAATGGTTCTGAAGGCCAGACGAGCCGGCATTCGTGCCTGTTCTTTTGTATCTGCGCAACCTGATGTCCCAGATGCATCCCCATTCCTCGATCTAAGAGAACACCATGACCACGACTGAAATGACCCAGGAAGCCCGGCACGAAGCAGCTCTTGAGCACTACCTCAAGGAATCGCCGCAGCTTAAAGAAGAGATCAAGGACCTGAGCGCCGATGATCAGCGCGACCAGATTCAGTGGGCATTCGAGGACGAGGCCGAAAGCCAGGGCCTCCAACCTTGGGAACTGACCCTCAAGTACACCTCGACACCGGAAGAGTTCGAAGCGCAACGGTTGGTCCTGCACAAGGAAGCGGCCGAGGTGCTGGGTGTGGATTGGGACGAGTATTGCGAGATGAATAACCTGGTGGTTTAGAACAGAGCGGCAAGCTGCAAGGGCGGCACTCGGCTTCCTTGCAGCGTCACGCTGACCGCTTGCCGCTTTTCAGAGGCTCAGCCTCATCGACAGGTCCACCGCCTTCACGTCCTTGGTCATCGCACCGATGGAGATATAGTCCACCCCGGTCTCGGCAATGGGCAGCAGGGTGGTTTCATTGATGCCGCCGCTGGCTTCCAGCTTCGCCTTGCCGCCGTTCAGGCGCACGGCTTCGCGCATGTCGTCGAGGCTCAACTCATCGAGCATGATGATGTCGGCGCCCGCCGCTAATGCTTCGCGCAGTTCCTCCAGACTCTCCACTTCGATTTCCACGGGCTTGCCGGGCGCGATCTTGTGCGCCGCCGTGATGGCCTGTGCAATGCCGCCGCAGGCAGCGATGTGGTTTTCCTTGATCAGGAACGCATCGTACAGACCGATGCGATGGTTGTGGCAGCCGCCGCACGTCACCGCGTACTTCTGTGCCAGGCGCAGGCCCGGCAGGGTTTTGCGGGTGTCCAGCAATTTGACTTGAGTGCCGGTAACGAAGTCCGCCAGGTACTTCGCGCGTGTGGCGACGCCGGACAGCATCTGCAAAAAATTCAGCGCACTGCGCTCACCGCTGAGCAGCGAGCGCGCCGGGCCTTCGAGGTGAAACAGCGCTTGATTGGGGCTGACGCGTTCGCCATCGGCCACCTGCCAGTGCACGGCGACCCGAGGGTCCAACTGCCGGAACACCGCGTCCACCCACGCCGTGCCGGCGATGACGGCGTCATCGCGGGTAATGATGGTGGCCTTGGCCAGTCGTTCGGCCGGGATCAATTGCGCGGTAATGTCGCCGCTGCCGATGTCCTCCAGCAGTGCGCGGCGCACATTGGCTTCGATTTCGGCGGTGAGGTCGGCAAGACGGAGATTCGGCATAACAGGCTCCACAAACAAAGTGCGTGGATTATAGGGGTTGTGTGCCTGCGAACCCAGCCACCCGCTCATTTGCGCGCAAATCACAGAGGGCGCTGGCGCTTGCCCCCCGGTTTGCAAGATAATCTCGCGCCTTGCAATTGGCGTCATAGCTTTGACGTCCGCTGGCGTGCAGTTATCCACAGGGTTCGATGCGGCCTGTCGATGATTGTCGTCCAACTCAATACCGCCGTTTCAGGAGGCCAGGATGCACAATGACGGAAAGGTGGTGCCGATCAATAAGGCGCGTGCCACGCCATCGCCGCTGGCCCGCCTGCCGGTCGTGTTGCTGCAAGTCCGCGGCAAGGCGGCGCAGCAGCTGCAGCAAGGCCTGCAGGAACTCTTCGATAACGCCGACGACACGCTATTTGAAATGGCCGACAAGGCCCGCAGCACCGTCGATCACCATATTTTCTTTGAAGCCATGCGCGACCTGCGCCTCAAGCGCAAAAACTTCGAGCGTGTGTTCATGGAGCGCCTGTTTGCCGCGTTTGCCGGCCTGGGCGACACCGGGCGCGGTGAGCTGCAGTTGGTGCCGGTGGTTTCCTACGATGCGGCACCCGGTTCGTCCCATGACGCACTGGAAAAAGCCGTGGCGCTCGAAGCCATGCTGGGCCGCGTCCGGCATCGCGATGGACTGGCACTGTCGCAGCTCACTGCGCGGCTGAGCGCGGTACTCGGCAATGCCCTGGACGAGCGTGAGAACCCCCTGGGCCCGGCGCTGCTGTGCGAATTTTTCTTGCAGGCGGGGCGCAGCCTGGGCGTGGAGATTCGCGTCAAACTGATCATGCTCAAGCTGTTCGAGAAGTATGTCCTCAGCGATGCCGATCAACTCTACGGCGAAGCCAATCAATTGCTGGTCGCCACGGGGGTGTTGCCGGAGCTCAAGACCGTGCCTTCGCGCCGCGCCGGTGGGCGGGCCGCCCGTGAACGCTCGCGCGAAGACGCACTGCCGAGCGCCGATCAACCCCTCGACGAAAACGGCCAGCAAGCCTTTGCGGCGCTGCAAGCCTTGCTCAAACCCGTGCGCGGCAGCGTGGCGCCGACCCTCGAAGCCAGCGCCGAACCCCAGCCTATCGCTACGCGGGACCTGCTGCGCCTGTTGTCCCATTTGCAGCAGTACGTGCCGACGCCGGACGCAGAGGACGATTTCGACCTGTGCAACCAGCTGGAGCAATTGCTCACCCGCGTCAGCGTCAAGAGCGGCAAGTCAAGGGTGGTGGAGGAGGCCGATGAAGATGTCATCAATCTGATCGCCCTGCTGTTCGAATTTATCCTCAACGACCCTACCGTCCCGGACGCTTTCAAAGCGCTGATCGCGCGCCTGCAAATCCCAATGCTCAAAGTGGCGGTGCTGGACAAGAGTCTTTTCAGCCATGCCGGCCACCCGGCGCGGCGCCTGCTGAACGAAATCGCTGCGATGGCCATGGGCTGCAACCTGTGCGATGACTACCCGCGTGACCCTTTGTACCTGCGCATCGAGCAGGTGGTGCAGCGTTTGCTCAATGAGTTTGTCGAAGATCCGGCGATTTTTGCCCAATTGCTCGCTGAGTTCAGCGCGTTCGCCGCCGATGAGTGTCGCCGCAGCGAGTTGCTCGAACAGCACACCCGCGATGCCGAAGAAGGCCGGGTGCGCACCGAGGCGGCTCGTCAGCGGGTGGCCGAGGTGCTCAATAGGCGGTTGCTGGGCAAAGTGTTGCCCCTCGCCGTTGTGCAGTTTCTGCAACAGGCCTGGAGCCAGGTGCTGTTGTTGGCCAGCCTCAAGTACGGAGAGGAGTCGGTGCAATGGCAATCGGCGCTGCGCACCATGGACGAACTGATCTGGAGCGTCGGCCTGCAGGAAGACACCGAGGCCGGGCGGCGCTTGCTGGAGCATTTGCCCGGCTTGCTCAAGGCGCTGCGCGACGGTTTGACCAGCGCGGCGTTCGACCCTTTCAGCACCCGAGAATTTTTCGTCCGCCTCCAGGCTATGCATGTGCAGCCGGCGGACGGTGTCGACGAGCTGATCGAAGTGCGCGAGCCTTTGGTATTCAGCGAGCTGCCGCCGGACCCCGCGCTCGATCTGGCGCCCAACGATCCCGACCTGCTCAGGGTTCATCAACTGCGGGTCGGCGCTTGGGTCATGTTCCAGCAGGATGGCGGCTTTACCCAGCGCTGCAAGCTCGCAGCGATCATGGCCCCGGCCAACACGTATGTGTTCGTCAGCCGCACGGGGCTCAAGGTGCTGGAAAAAAGCGTCGGCCAGCTGGCGCTGGCGTTTAAGCAGGGCGCCTTGCAGCTTCTGGACGACAGCCCGCTGTTCGAGCGTGCGCTGGCTGCCGTAGTCAGTAAGCTGCGGCAACTCAATCACGGCAAGTGATCGCAACCTCGGGGTCGAACGCGGCATACTGGTCACCTGTTGCCTCGTTCAAGGAACCTGTATGCAGTTGGACCCCGCCAGCGGTTGGTGCCAGGGCATTCGTCATTGCCCTTCGCCCAACTTCAATCAGCGCCCCGCAGGCGAAATCTCACTGCTGGTGGTGCACAACATCAGCTTGCCACCGGCGCAGTTCGCCACTGGCAAAGTGCAGGCGTTTTTCCAGAATCGCCTGGATGTCACGGAACATCCTTACTTTGAAGGGATTGCCGACCTACGGGTATCTGCGCATTTTCTGATTGAGCGCGACGGGACGGTGACGCAGTTTGTGTCCTGCCTTGACCGGGCCTGGCATGCTGGCGTTTCGCAGTTCGAGGGGCGGGAAACCTGCAACGATTTTTCCCTGGGCATTGAACTGGAAGGCACGGATGAGCTGCCGTTCACCGACGCCCAGTACCGTGCACTGATCGACCTGACCCGCCAATTGCAGGCGGCTTACCCTGATATCACCCCGCAACGCATTTGTGGCCACAGCGATATCGCGCCGGGACGCAAGACCGACCCCGGCCCCGCTTTTGATTGGAAGCGCTTTCGCAGCGCCCTGCAGGATGGAGGACACACCTGATGAGTTTCCTGGTACTGGTGTTGGCGGTCTGGATCGAGAAGTTCTCGGCCCTGCGTCATCGGTTGCAGCGCGATGGCGGCTGGCTGCGCGAGCTGGCCAAACTGGAATCGAGCCCACGCATGGCGCAGCGGCCTTGGTTGATTCTGACCTTGTTGGTGTTGCTGCCGGTGGCACTGCTTGCGCTGTTGCTGCTGGTACTGGAACCGGTGGCCTATGGCTTACTGGCGCTGCCGGTGCACCTGCTGGTGGTGATCTACAGCCTGGGCCGTGGCGATCTGCTGGCTGATCTGGGCCCGTTCCGCGATGCCTGGCGACGCGGCGACTTGCAGGCCGCCGAGCACGTCGCCGAGCGCGACCTCAAGCTGGGCGCCGACAGCGGCGAGCAACTGCTCGATCGGGTCCAGGGCCACCTGTTATGGCAGGCCTACCAGAGCTTTTTTGCGGTGATTTTCTGGTATTTCCTGCTGGGCCCGGTCGCTGCCCTGGCTTATCGCCTGCTGGCGTTGGCCAGCGAACACAGCCAGAACCCACTGGTCGCCGAGCGCGCCGGGCAAATGCGCCACGCCTTCGACTGGTTGCCGGTGCGCCTGCTGGCCGCCAGTTTTGCCTTGGTGGGCAACTTTGTCGCGGTCAGTCGGGTCATGCTGCACGAGCTACTGAGCTGGGACATCAGCGCGGCCCAACTGGTGGATAAAGTCGGTCTGGCCGCCGCCGAGATACCGGCGCCGGCAGTGGGGGCCGACGGTATCAACAGCCTTGACCGCCTATGGGAACTGCTGCTGCGCGCGGCTGTGCTGTGGTATGCCGGGTTCGCCATCTGGACGGTGTTGCCGTAAAGCGCAGACCGCGTTACGTGGGAGCCTCTTCGGCTCCCACTGGCTGTTAACCTTAAGTTACAAAACTCCCTTTCAAATTGAGCTATACAGACAGAGCGCCAAATAGTGGCTTTCTGCCGCCGCCCTGCGCCCTCAATAAAAATAAAACAAAAAGGGAGTTCACCTGTGAAGAGCTTGCTCTATCCCGCCGTCGCGCTGATGAACCGCCTGAGCTTCGGCCTGAAGTTCAGCCTGATCAGTGTGTTGTTCCTATTGCCGATGCTGGTCACCAACTATTTCCTGGTGCGCGATTCGTGGCGCGAATTCCAGGGTACTCGCGTCGAACTGCAAAGCCTCGACGTGCTCGGCAGCAGCCTGGCCCTGCGCCGTGACCTGGAAACCCTGAATAATCAGGTACAAATCAACGCCACTCTGGGCCAGTCGGGTAAGGCGGGCGACCTGGAAGGCAAGATCAGCGCCTTGGAACAGAGCGTACTGAGCCGCTTGCAGGGCTTTACCGCGATGGCCACTGACCCCGAGCAAATCGCGGTGTTCGAGGCCAAGCGCGACGAATTGATCGGCGCGTTCAAGGCCCAACAACAGGAAACTTCGCTGCTGAGTAAAAGCGCATTGATCGGCAAGCTGCTGAACAAGGCGCAGATGCTCGGCCAGATCGTCGCCAGTCAATCGGGCTTGAGCCGCGACCCCCAAAGCGATCTGCGCCAGCTGACTGAGTTGATCACCAGCGTCACGCCGCAGGTGACCCAAACACTGGGAGAAGGGCGGGCCATGGGCGCCTATTCGCTGGGGCAGGGGTTTCTCAATTCATCTTCCAGCACGCGCTTTGACGAACTGCTGCAGCAACTGGAAAAACTCCACGGCGAATATGGCTTGAAACTGCAGGATGCGCTGGGCTCCAGCAGTGCCGCGCACACGGCGCTCGACGGGCTGGCCAAGGCCAGTAACGCCAGCCTCAAGCAAGGCAGTGAGCTGTTCGAAGAGCAGGTGGTCATGGCGGAGACCCTCGATGCGCCCTGGCAGACGTTCTACGATGCGGTCAGCCAGTTGATGGCCCAGACCTATCAACTCGATGAGGCCACCCTGGGGTTTCTTGAGCAACAGTTGCAGCATCGCCTGACGCAGAACCGCCTGCACATGGTGGTGCTGGTGTCGGCGCTGACCGCCGTGTTTTTGCTGATCTTCTACCTCTACGCCGGTTTCTATGCCTCCACGCGCACCACATTGCGACATCTGGGCGCGATGATGGACAAGGTGGCGGCCGGTGATATGACCGTCTCCTTCGTGGCGCGCAGCCGCGATGAACTGGGTGACCTGGGTCAGGTGTTCAACGGCACCGTGGCGAAAATCCACGATCTGATCGAGCGCGTCGGGCACACCGTCAACCAGGTCGAGCAGCAGGCCGGTCAGGTGGAGACGGTCTCGGCGCAGAGTAACCAGGCCGTCTGCGGCCAACGCACACAGATCGAACAGGTGGCAACGGCCATGAACCAGATGTCGTCCACCGCCCAGGAGGTGGCCCGCAACGCCGCTGCAGCCGTCAGCAGCGCCCACAGCGTTAACCAGGAGACCGTCAGCGGTCGCGGCCTGGTGCAATCCCAACAGGGCAGCATCGCGCGGTTGGCGTCGGAAATCGACCAGTCGGTGCGGGTGATCAACCAATTGGCCACCGACAGCCAGGCCATCAGCACGGTGTTAGAAGTGATCAAAAGCATCGCTGAGCAAACCAACCTGTTGGCGCTCAATGCCGCGATCGAGGCGGCGCGGGCCGGTGAGCAGGGCCGCGGTTTTGCGGTAGTAGCG
The DNA here is from genome assembly GCF_030209215.1 of Pseudomonas sp. efr-133-TYG-23. NCBI lineage: Bacteria > Pseudomonadati > Pseudomonadota > Gammaproteobacteria > Pseudomonadales > Pseudomonadaceae > Pseudomonas > Pseudomonas sp. efr-133-TYG-23. The sequence continues at coordinate 116,951 of NZ_JARVSL010000039.1, forward strand.
GATGAGGTGCGTACCCTCGCGCGGCGCACGCAGCAGTCCACCGAAGAGATCGAGCAGATGATCAGTCGCTTGCACAGCGGTGTGGATGCGGCGGTCAAGGCCATGGGCAGCAGCCATGAAATGGCCAATGGCACGGTCGGGCAGTCGGAACAGGTCCAGCAGGCCTTGGAAAATATCCTCGGTGCCGTCGGCATGATCGTGGATCAGAACCAACAGATTGCGGCAGCCGTGGAACAGCAGACCGCCGTGGCCCACGATATCGACCAGAACATCGTCGAAATCAATCGCGCCGGCGAGCATGCCGCCGACGGTGCGCAGCAGACCGCTGCGGCCAGTCAACGGTTGTCATTGCAGGTGGTGGAGTTGAAACAGCTGATCGGCGCCTTCCGCGTGTAAGGCACAGGCGTAGGACTAAAGCGTTAACGGGTGTGGTGTGCGTCTGAATTTTCCGGGGTGTCTTTTCTGGCCGCGTAAATGAGTGAGAATTTATTTCATTCAAACCGGGAGCCGGGGAGGCACCACGATGACCGCTGCACTCGGCATCAAAGGGCAATGCGCCCATTGCGATATCACCTTTGAACTCAAGCCTTGGCAATTGAATGCCATCGCCATCGAAGAGCCCTTCGACTGCCCGTATTGCCACCGGGAGCTTGAACTCAAATGCCCTCGCCAACTGCGCCATTTCAAGTCCCTGGAATATTGGGCGTTGGTGCGACCAAGCATGGTGACGTTCACTTGCGTGGTGCTGATCGTGGCGCTGGTGGCAGAGTGGGTGGGGCTGATCAGTGTGATCGGGCAGTTCAATATTTCGCTGGTGGTGTTGCTGGTGCATTTCATGGTGTTGCGCTATGCCCGTCATCGCCAGCGCATCACCCTCAACCTGCACGCCGTCGAGCCGACGCTACCAATTGAACAACTCACGCGCATTGCGTGTGCTCGCCTCGGCCAACGATAGCGGGTCGATACCCATATGCTCGGCCAGGGCCTGGCAAATGTCCGGCAAGTGCTCGGGGCTGTTGCGCTGGCCGGGGTACATGGCGGGCGGCATGTCGGGCGAATCGGTTTCCAGCACCACCGCGTCCAGCGGCAGCTGTGCCAGCACCTTGTGCATGCGCAACGCCTGGGGCCAGGTGGCGGCGCCGCCCAGGCCGAGCTTGAAACCCAGCTTGATGTATTCGCGGGCTTCTTCGCGGCTGCCGGCAAACGCGTGAATGATGCCGCCGCGTGGCACGCGGATGCGCTTGAGCGTGGCAATCACCGCCGCATGGCTGCGACGTACGTGCAGCAGGGCAGGCAACTGAAAATCCGCCGCCAGTTGCAGTTGCGCTTCAAACAGCTGTTGCTGACGTTCGCGGTCCAGGTGTTCGAGGAAGTAATCCAGACCGATCTCGCCCACCGCGCAGAGTTGCCGATGGCCTTGCAGGCGGCTCAGCCAGTCGCCTAATGCCCTCAGATCGGCGGGGCGGTGATCGTCCAGATATACCGGATGCAGGCCGAACGCAGCGAACAGGCTTTCATCCGTCTGCACCAAATCCCACAACCGCTGCCAATTCTGCTGATACACCCCCAGCACCACCATGCGCTGCACGCCCAGCTCGCGGCTGTGGGCGAGGACTTCCCGGCGGTCGCTGTCGAATTCCGGGAAATCAAGGTGCGTGTGGGTGTCGATCAGCTTCACGTTTACGCCTCGTGAATACGCTGCTTGAAGGTGCGGCCGATGGCGTGTACGCCCGGTTGGTACTGCTCTTCTTCGATGGCGGCCAGGGCCAGGCGCAGCGCGGTGTCGGCGATCAACTGATGCTGCTGGGCCATGGCGTTGACCGGCAGCGGCAGGAAGTCCAGCAGTTGGGTGTCGCCAAACGTGCCCAGGCGCAGGGGCCGTGATTTGAGCGGGTAGTCGTGCAGTGCGTCGAACACCCCTTGGAGCAGCACGTAGGACGTCGTCACCAGCGCGTCAGGCAAATGGCCCAGCCGCTGCAGCAATTGCTCCATCAGCTGTCGGCCACAATCGCGGCTGAAGGCTTCGCCGTGTTCGATGAGCATCTCGCCGGTAAAGCCTTTCAACGCTTGCTGAAAACCGGCGGCGCGTTCCTGGCTGATACTCAGCTCGGGCCGCGCGCCGATCAGCACAATCTGTTTAGGCAACGGTTGCAGCAGGCTGCTGGTCAGTTGCTGGCAGGCCTGGCGGTCGTCGCTGACCACCGAACAGAACTGCGCCGGCTCCATCACTCGGTCGATGGCGATTACCGGAAGGCCTTTGGCTTGCAGCTCGCGGTAGCTGTCGTCGCTGGTGGGCAGGCAACTGGCCACGAACAGCGCATCGCACCGCCGGGCGCGGAACAGTTGCAGCAATTGGCGTTCGCTGTCGGCATCGTCGTCGGAGCTGGCGATCAACAATTGATAGCCACGCGCGCGCGCGCCTTGCTCCAGCAATTTGGCGATACGCGCGTAACTGGGGTTTTCCAGGTCGGGCAGAATAAAGCCCAACGTGCGCGTGTGCCGGCTGCGCAGCCCGGCGGCCTGGGGATTAGGGGTAAAGCCGTGGGCCTCCACCACCGCACGCACCCGTTCGACGGTGGCGTGGCTGATGCGTTGCTGGGCGGCTTTGCCGTTGATGACATAACTGGCGGTGGTAACGGACACACCGGCCAGACGTGCGATATCACTGAGTTTCAAACCGGGATTTCCTTGTTTTTTGGAGCTTGCCCCGACATTTTGTCCAATCGTAACCGATTACGCACACGACCAATGTCCCAGCTCAATCGCCGAGTGGTCCTTCAAGGATGCACAATTAACGCGTAATCTGCCTTAAATTCTAGATTAAACGTTTCAGCCAGCGTATTTTTACGACGTTCGCGACCGAGCGGCTCCTGCCAACTGACCGCTCAGTCAGTAATTTTCAAACACCCCTACACTGTTTTATTCAAAACAATACCTAGTGCGCCCAGCGCACTAACTAGGAGAACGGCATGCTTGAGCTCACTGTAGAGCAGATATCCATGGGCCAGGTGGCTGTGGATAAATCTGCTGCCTTGCACCTGCTCGCTGACACACTGGTGGCCGACGGTCTGGTCGCCGAGGGCTATCTGAGTGGCTTGCAAGCCCGTGAAGCCCAAGGCTCGACATTTCTCGGCCAAGGTATTGCGATCCCCCACGGCACGCCTGAAACCCGCGACCAGGTGTTTGCCACCGGCGTGCGTCTGCTGCAGTTCCCCGAAGGGGTGGACTGGGGCGACGGCCAGATCGTGTATTTGGCCATTGGCATTGCCGCCCAATCCGACGAACACCTTCGCCTGCTGCAATTGCTGACCCGAGCCCTCGGTGAGACCGACCTGGGTGAGGCGCTGCGTCGTGCCGGCTCTGCCGACGCCTTGTTGAAGTTGTTGCAAGGCGCACCGCAGGAATTGGCGCTGGATGCACAGATGATCAGCCTGGGGGTGTCCGCCGACGATTTTGAAGAGCTGGTCTGGAGAGGGGCACGCCTGCTGCGCCAGGCCGATTGCGTCAGCAACGGCTTCGCCGCCGTGTTGCAACAGGTCGATGCGCTGCCCCTGGGCGACGGCCTGTGGTGGCTGCACAGCGAGCAGACCGTCAAGCGCCCGGGCCTGGCGTTCGTCACCCCGGACAAACCCATGCGTTACCTGGGCCAACCGCTCACGGGCCTGTTTTGCCTGGCCAGCCTGGGCGAAGCGCACCAGGCCTTGCTTGAGCGTTTGTGTGCGTTGCTGATCGAAGGCCGTGGCCAGGAACTGGGCCGCGCCACCAGCAGCCGCGCGGTGCTTGAAGTATTGGGCGGCGAACTGCCGCCGGACTGGCCGAGCGCGCGCATTACCCTGGCCAACGCCCACGGCCTGCATGCGCGGCCGGCGAAGATCCTGGCGCAGTTAGCCAAGAGTTTTGACGGCGATATCCGTGTGCGCATCATCGATGGTCCGGCCACCGCGGTATCGGTCAAAAGCTTGAGCAAGCTGCTCAGCCTCGGCGCCCGCCGTGGCCAGGTGCTGGAGTTCGTCGCCGAACCCGGCGTTGCCGGTGATGCGCTGCCGGCACTGCTGGCCGCGGTGGAGGAGGGGCTTGGTGAAGAGGTCGAGCCGCTGCCGACCGTCAGCGCGCCCCCCGAAACCCTAGACCTCGAACCGCTGCTCAGCGCACCGGCCTCCGGTAGCCAGATCCAGGCTATCGCTGCGGCGCCGGGGATTGCCATTGGCCCCGCTCATGTCCAGACCCAGCAGATGTTCGACTACCCACTGCGCGGCGAGTCACCGGTGATCGAGCGTCAGCGTCTGCATGCCGCCCTGACCGACGTGCGCCGCGATATTCAGGGGCTGATCGAGCGCAGCCCATCCAAAGCGATCCGCGAGATTTTCATCACCCACCAGGAAATGCTCGACGACCCGGAACTGACCGACGACGTCGACACCCGCCTCAAGCAAGGCGAAAGCGCCGAAGCCGCATGGATGAGCGTGATCGAAGCCGCCGCCAAACAGCAGGAGTCGTTGCAGGACGCCTTGCTCGCCGAGCGTGCCGCCGACCTGCGAGATATCGGCCGTCGCGTGCTGGCGCAACTGTGCGGCGTCGAAACCGCCCAAGAGCCGAATGAGCCGTACATCCTGGTGATGGACGAGGTCGGCCCGTCCGACGTGGCGCGCCTGGACCCGGCGCGCGTCGCCGGTATCCTCACCGCTCGCGGTGGCGCCACGGCCCACAGCGCCATCGTCGCGCGTGCCCTCGGTATACCTGCGTTGGTCGGCGCTGGCGCCGCCGTCTTGCTGGTCGCCGCCGGCACGCCGCTGTTGCTCGATGGCCAGCGCGGCCGCCTGCATGTGGACCCCGATGCCGCCACCCTGCAACGGGCTACCGTCGAGCGCGACACCCGTGAACAACGCCTGCAAGCGGCCTCCGCCCAGCGCCATGAAACAGCTCTGACACGCGACGGGCATGCCGTGGAAGTGTTCGCCAATATCGGCGAAAGCGCCGGTGTCGCCGCAGCGGTGGAGCAGGGCGCCGAAGGCATCGGTTTGTTGCGCACCGAACTGATTTTTATGGCTCACCCACAAGCGCCGGATGAAGCCACCCAAGAAGCCGAGTACCGCCGCGTTCTCGACGGCCTCGGTGGGCGCCCGTTGGTGGTGCGCACCCTCGACGTGGGCGGCGACAAGCCGTTGCCTTACTGGCCGATTGCCGAGGAAGAAAACCCTTTCCTGGGCGTGCGTGGCATTCGCCTGACCTTGCAACGCCCGCAGATCATGGAAGCGCAGCTGCGCGCGCTGTTGCGTTCGGCGGATAACCGCCCCCTGCGCATCATGTTTCCCATGGTCGGCAGCGTCGATGAGTGGCGCGCTGCCCGTGACATGACCGAGCGCCTGCGCCTGGAAATCCCGGTGGCCGACCTGCAACTGGGGATCATGATCGAAGTACCGTCGGCCGCCTTGCTGGCGCCGGTGCTGGCCAAGGAAGTGGACTTCTTCAGTGTCGGCACCAACGACCTGACCCAATACACCCTGGCCATCGACCGTGGCCACCCGACCTTATCTGCCCAGGCCGACGGCTTGCACCCGGCGGTGCTGCAGTTGATCGATATCACCGTGCGCGCCGCCCATGCCCACGGCAAATGGGTCGGCGTGTGCGGCGAACTGGCGGCGGACCCGCTGGCAGTGCCGGTGCTGGTGGGCTTGGGAGTGGACGAACTGAGCGTGTCGGCGCGCAGCATTCCCGAAGTGAAGGCGCGTGTGCGCGAATTCAGTCTGAGCCAGGCCCAGAGCCTGGCACAACAAGCACTGGCGGTGGGTTCCCCCGCCGATGTGCGAGCCCTCGTGGAGGCGGTGTAAATGGCAAGGATTCTGACCCTGACGCTGAACCCGGCGTTGGATCTCACGGTGCGCTTGGCCCGCCTGGAACCGGGTGAAGTCAACCGCAGCGAAACCCTGCTGACCCACGCCGCCGGCAAGGGCGTGAATGTGGCGCAGGTGCTGGCCGATCTGGGGCATCAATTGACCGTGGGCGGTTTTCTCGGTGCGGACAACCCGCAAGCCTTTGACGCGCTGATTGCTCGTCGCGGTTTTGCCGACGCGTTTATCCGCGTGCCGGGGGAAACCCGCAGCAATATCAAAATCGCCGAGCAGGACGGTCGTGTCACCGATATCAACGCGCCGGGCCCGCAGGTGAGCGAGCAGGCGCAACAGGCCTTGCTCAACCAGCTCACTCTGATCGCTCCCGGTCATGATGCGGTGGTGGTCGCCGGCAGCTTGCCGCGCGGCGTCAGTGCGCAGTTGTTGCACCATGTGTTGGTGCAGTTGAAAGGCCTCGGTTTGAAGGTTGCTCTGGACACCAGTGGCGAGGCGCTGCGTGCCGGTCTGCGAGCCGGCCCGTGGTTGGTCAAGCCGAATACCGAAGAACTGGCCGATGCCCTCGATTGCCCCACCGACTCCCTCGAACAGCAGCGCCAGGCCGCGCAGCGCCTGCACGCCCAGGGGGTGGAACATGTGGTGGTATCCCATGGCGCCGACGGTGTGAACTGGTTCAGCCCGACGCTGGCGCTGCATGCCACGCCGCCCAAGGTCAGCGTGGCCAGCACCGTGGGTGCCGGGGATTCGTTGCTGGCCGGCATGTTGCACGGTCTGCTCAGTGGCGAGGCCCCCGAACAGACCCTGCGCCGTGCCACGGCGATTGCCGCGATGGCGGTGACGCAGATCGGTTTCGGCATCAGCGATGACGCGCAGTTGGCGCATCTGCAAAGCGGCGTCGATGTACGCCCGCTCACAGAACAATAAGAGGGTTAGTCATGAAGTTAGCCATTGTTACTGCCTGCCCTAACGGCATGGTCACCAGTGTGCTGTGCGCCCGCTTGCTGGACGCCGCCGCGCAGCGCCAAGGCTGGAGCACCAGTGTCGAAGTGGTGGATGTGCAGCACCCCGAGCGCGCGCTATCCGACGCGACTCTGGCCGCCGCCGAGTGGGTGTTGCTGGTCAGCAGCACGCCGGTGGATATGCAGCGCTTCATCGGCAAGCGCGTGTTCCAAAGTACGCCGGCCCAGGCGTTGGCGGATGTGGAAGCGGTGTTGCGTCGCGGTGCTGAAGAGGCTCAGGTGTATGTCGCCAGCCAGGCGCCCGTCGCGGCAAAAAATGCCCCGCGCATCGTCGCCGTCACCGCATGCCCGACCGGCGTGGCCCACACCTTTATGGCTGCCGAAGCCTTGCAGCAGACGGCCAAGCGCCTGGGTTACGACTTGCAGGTCGAGACCCAAGGTTCGGTGGGCGCACGTACGCCGCTGAGCGCCGAAGCTATCGCTAATGCCGATGTGGTGCTGTTGGCGGCTGATATCGAAGTGGCTACCGAACGCTTCGCCGGCAAGAAGATTTACCGTTGCGGCACCGGCATTGCCCTCAAGCAATCGGAAGCGACCCTGAACAAGGCCCTGGCCGAAGGCGCGGTGGAAAGCGCCGCCGGTGCGCCGGTGGCCAAGTCGGAAAAGACCGGCGTCTACAAGCACTTGCTCACCGGTGTGTCGTTCATGTTGCCCATGGTGGTGGCGGGCGGCTTGCTGATCGCACTGTCGTTTGCGTTCGGTATTCATGCGTTCGAACAGGAAGGCACCTTGGCGGCGGCGTTGAAAACCGTCGGCAACAGCGCGTTTACCTTGATGGTGCCGCTGCTGGCCGGTTATATCGCCTATTCGATCGCCGACCGTCCGGGGATCGCGCCGGGCATGATTGGCGGCCTGCTGGCCGGCACCTTGGGCGCGGGTTTTATCGGCGGCATTTTTGCCGGTTTTCTGGCCGGCTACTGCGTCAAAGGCGTCACCCGCGTGGTGCGTCTGCCGCAAAGCATGGAAGCTCTCAAACCGATCCTGATCATCCCGTTGCTGGCGAGCCTGTTCACCGGCCTGGCGATGATCTACCTGGTGGGCCCGCCGGTGGCGCGCATGCTCAGCGGCTTGACTGAATTCCTCAGCACCATGGGCACCACCAACGCGGTGCTGCTGGGCATTCTGCTGGGCGGCATGATGTGCGTGGACCTGGGCGGGCCGATCAACAAAGCGGCGTATGCGTTTTCCGTCGGCTTGCTGGCTGCCCACAGCGGCGCGCCGATGGCCGCGACCATGGCCGCCGGCATGGTGCCGCCCATCGGCATGGGCATCGCCACGTTCCTGGCGCGGCGCAAATTCGCCCAGACCGAACGCGAAGCCGGCAAAGCCGCGATGATCCTCGGGATGTGTTTTATCTCTGAAGGCGCGATCCCCTTCGCCGCCAAAGACCCGCTGCGCGTGATCCCGGCAAGCATCGCCGGCGGTGCGTTGACCGGCGCGCTGTCGATGTATTTCGGCTGCGTACTGGCCGCGCCCCACGGTGGTTTGTTTGTGCTGGTGATTCCGAACGCGATCAACCATGCGTTGCTGTATCTGCTGGCGATCGTTGCGGGCAGCCTGCTGACCGGGGTGGTGTATGCGCTGATCAAACGAGCGGAAGTGGTGGAGCTGAGCGTCGCGCCGGCCAACGCCTGACACGGTCTGGCAGGGCCCGACAATGTGGAAGGGGCACGCCCCAATGCCCGTTAGCCAAGGACTCAGATGATCCAGCCCTGGCAATGACTACCGCCCCTCCACATTTGGATCTCGGCTCACCGCAGGGTGAGTGTCACACCCGCTTCATCCCCGCGTGGTTAAGTGCCTCTTTTGAGACTCAAGAGGGCACCTGCATGAGCCACTTCGATCTGGGCCGTCGCCGCGTGATGCAAGCCGTCGGCGCCGGTCTGTTATTACCGGGCCTGGCGCCGGCGGTGATTGCGTCGGTCAAGGACCGGCCGCAACTCACCGATGGCGTGCAGTCCGGCGATCTGCTGGGCGACCGCGCGATGATCTGGAGCCGCAGCGACCGGCCCGCGCGGATGGTGGTGGAATGGGACACCCGCAGCGTGTTCAGCAACCCGCGCCGTTTTGTTTCGCCGCTGGCCGACAACCGCACCGACTTCACCGCCCGCGTTGAACTGACCGGGTTGCCTGCCGACCAGGCGGTTTTCTATCGCGTGCATTTCGAAGACGCCCAGAGCGGCGTGGCCAGCGAACCCTGGTTCGGCCACCTGCGCAGCGTGCCGCAACAGCGCCGCGACATTCGCTTTGTATGGAGCGGCGACACCGTCGGCCAAGGCTTCGGCATCAACCCGGACATCGGCGGCATGCGCATCTACGAAGCCATGCGCTTGCGTCTGCCGGACTTCTTTATCCACAGCGGCGACACCATCTACGCCGACGGCCCGGTGCCGGCGCAACTGGCCACTGAAGGCGGGCGTATCTGGCGCAATATCACCACCGAGGCCAAGAGCAAAGTCGCCGAGACCCTGGACGAATACCGTGGCAACTACCGCTACAACCTCATGGATGAAAACGTGCGCCGCTTCAACGCCGAAGTACCGCAGATCTGGCAGTGGGACGACCACGAAGTGATCAACAACTGGTCGCCGAGCAAGCAATTGGACGAGCGCTACCAAACCCGCGACATCAACACGCTGGTGGGACGCGCGCGCCAGGCCTGGCTGGAATATTCGCCGATGCGCCGCCAAGGCGCCGACGGCGGCGGGCGCATCTATCGCAAGCTCAGTTATGGCCCGCTGCTGGATGTATTCGTGCTCGATATGCGCAGCTACCGTGGCCCCAACGACGACAACCTGGGGGCGGCCAAGCCGTTTCTGGGGCGTGAACAATTGGACTGGCTCAAGAGCGAACTCAAGGGCTCCAAGGCGCAATGGAAAGTCATCGCCGCCGACATGCCCATCGGCCTGGGCGTGCCCGACGGTGAAGTCAGCCCCGGCGTGCCGCGTTGGGAGGCCATCGCCAACGGCGAGCCGGGCCCGGCCCAAGGCCGCGAGCTGGAAATCGCCGAACTGCTGACGTTCCTGCGTGCGCAGCAGGTACGCAACCATGTGTGGCTGACGGCAGACGTGCACTACTGCGCGGCGCATCACTACCATCCGGATCGCGCGGCGTTCCAGGATTTCGAACCGTTTTGGGAGTTTGTCGCCGGGCCGTTGAACGCCGGCAGCTTCGGGCCCAATCCGCTGGATAAAACCTTTGGGCCTGAAGTGGTGTTCGAAAAAGCGCCACCGGCACAGAACACTTCGCCGTTTGCCGGGTTTCAGTTTTTTGGCGAGGTGAATATTGATGGCCAGACCGGGGAGTTGACGGTGATCCTGCGCGACTTGGATGGAGTCTCAGTATTCGAACAGAAGTTGCAACCTACCTGACTTGAAATGCTATCCCAATGTGGGAGGAGGCTTGCCCCCGATGACGGTGTGACAGTCATTTATCAGACGACTGACCCACCGCCATCGGGGGCAAGCCCCCTCCCACAGTGGACCGCGCGGCGTTCTGGGAGTTTGTTGTCGGGCCGTTGAACGCTGGCAGTTTCGGCCTAATCCGCTGGTTAAAACCTTTGGGCCTGAAGCGGTGTTCGAAAAAGCGCCACCGCACAGAACACTGACTTGAAATGCAATCCCAATG